>NZ_JBHTWX010000133.1:0-24183 GCF_042792155.1 Kitasatospora sp. NPDC056651
GAACCCGGAAGCTAAGCCTCACAGCGCCGATGGTACTGCAGGGGGGACCCTGTGGGAGAGTAGGACGCCGCCGAACAATTCTTCAGAAGAACCCCTGATCCATTCGGATCAGGGGTTCTTCGCATTTCCGGGAACGTATGGACGTATCGTCGGTGCATGGACGATCAGACAGCGGTCATTGCGAACGATGTGCTCCGGCCCGATCAGCGTGACGGTGCCCTGCGTGTTCTGGCGGAGGCTCAGGCGGTGGACGGCCGGGCCGCCGTGTCCGAGCAGGGCCGGCTCCGGCTGCGGAACACGGAGACTCCGCGCCCGGGCGTCATCCACCTCGTCGAAACCGAAACCGGAGCGGTCCTCGGCTACGGCCAGCTCGAAGTGCCGGAGAACCCGGCCGCCAACCCCGCTGCCGAGCTGGTGGTCGACCCGGCGGCCCGTGGCCGAGGCCTGGCCCGCCCGCTGGTGGACGCCGTCCTGGCGCAGGCCCACCAGGCGGGGCGCGACGCGGTGGACTTCTGGGTGCACGGCGGGCACCCGGCGGCCCGGCACCTGGCGGAGGCGTACGGCGCCGAGCTGGTCCGCGAGCTGCGGCAGATGCGCCGGGCCGGCCGGCAGACCGAGGAGGTGGCCGTCCCCGAGGGCATCGAGCTCCGCACCTTCCGCCCGGGGGAGGACGACGCCGAGTGGCTTCGGCTGAACGCCCTGGCCTTCGCCCACCACCCGGAGCAGGGCGCCTGGACCGGGCAGGACCTGGCCGAGCGGATCGCCGAGCCCTGGTTCGACCCGGCGGGCTTCTTCCTCGCGACCCGCGGCGGCAAGGTGGTCGGTTTCCACTGGACCAAGGTGCACCCGGCCACCGCCACCGAGCCCGAGCTCGGGGAGGTGTACGTGGTGGGAGTGGACCCGGCCGAACAGGGCAGCGGCCTCGGCCGCGCGCTGACCGCGGCGGGTCTGCGCCACCTGACCGGCACCGGCTCCGGCGAGCGCGGACTGGCGACCGTCCTCCTCTACGTCGACGCCGACAACCCGGCCGCCGTGCGGGTCTACGAACGACTGGGGTTCACGGTTCACGAGGTGGACCTCATGTACCGGGCCCCGTACCGGGCGAAGGCGAACCGGCCGGCCTAGCCGCCGTCGAGGGTCCTCGGGCCCTCCCGGAGCGCACCGGCTCCGGGAGCGCCCGGGTCCCCGGGCTCTTCCGAAGGTGGTCCGGACGGCCCCCGAGCAGCCGCGGGAGAGGGTTTGGACGCCGCAACCCCTTGCTCCGACCGACTCAGCTTTCCTCCTGGCCATGCGGTGTTTACCGTGGATTCAATTGCTGCCGCGAAGATCACAGGATGAAGTCCGTAGTGTCTCGCTCGTGCAGAGTCGACCGCCAAGCACCGGCCGGTCCTGTACGGACCGCGCCCGGAGGTTGGGTGCTGTCCCCGGGTCCGGCCCGGGGCGAGGGCGACGGCCCGCAGAGCCATTCGCTTCCGGACGCCGTCCTGCTGCTGGAGGAGCTGGAGCCCATGAGCATCCCCCGCCCCGTCTCTGCCCCGCTGTCGCCGACCGCCCGGATGTCCGGTGCGCTGGGTGTGCCGCCGGAGCTGCCGGCCACGGACGAGGACGAGTTCGAAGCACTGCCGCAAGGCCGCTTCCTGGACCGCGAGCGCAGTTGGCTCGCCTTCAACGAGCGGGTCCTGGAACTCGCCGAGGACCCGGGCATCCCGCTGCTGGAGCGGGCGAAGTTCCTGGCGATCTTCGCGAGCAACCTGGACGAGTTCTTCATGGTCCGGGTGGCCGGCCTCAAGCGCCGGATCGCCACCGGCGTCGCCCAGCGCAGCGCGTCCGGCCTCCAGCCGCGTGAGGTGCTGGACCTGATCTGGACCCGCTCGCGCGAGCTGATGGCCCGGCACGCCGCCGCCTTCCAGCAGGAGGTGCTGCCGGACCTCGCCGCCGAGGGCATCGAGCTGGTCCGCTGGTCGGAGCTGGCCGAGAAGGAGCAGGCCCGGCTGCACACGCTGTTCCGGCAGAAGATCTTTCCTGTTCTGACGCCGCTGGCCGTCGACCCGGCACACCCCTTCCCGTACATATCGGGACTCTCGCTGAACCTGGCCGTCGTGGTGCGCAACCCGGTCTCCGGCCACAAGCACTTCGCCCGCGTCAAGGTGCCGCAGTCGCTGGCCCGCTTCCTGGAGGCCTCGCCCCAGCGGTACGTCCCGCTGGAGGACGTCATGGGCGCGCACCTGGAGGAGCTCTTCCCAGGGATGGAGGTGCTGGCCCACCACGCCTTCCGCGTCACCCGCAACGAGGACCTGGAGGTGGAGGAGGACGACACCGAGAACATCCTCAAGGCCCTGGAGAAGGAGCTGATGCGGCGGCGCTTCGGCCCGCCGGTCCGGCTGGAGGTCGAGGAGTCGATCGACCCCTACATCCTGGACCTGCTGGTGCGGGAGCTGAACATCACCGAGGCGGAGGTCTTCCCGCTGCCCGGGCCGCTGGACCTGACCGGGCTGTTCGGGATCGCCGAGCTGGACCGCCCCGAGCTCAGGTACCCGAAGTTCGTGGCCGGTACGGCCCGCGGACTGATCGACGTCGAGTCGGCCTCCCAGCCGGACATCTTCGCCGCGATGCGCGAGCGGGACGTCCTGCTGCACCACCCGTACGACAGCTTCTCCACCTCGGTGCAGGCCTTCCTGGAGCAGGCCGCCGCCGACCCGGACGTGCTGGCGATCAAGCAGACCCTGTACCGCACCTCCGGTGACTCGCCGATCGTGGACGCGCTGATCGACGCGGCCGAGTCAGGCAAGCAGGTGCTGGTGCTGGTCGAGATCAAGGCGCGCTTCGACGAGCAGGCCAACATCAAGTGGGCCCGCAAGCTGGAGGAGGCCGGCTGTCACGTGGTGTACGGCCTGGTCGGGCTGAAGACGCACTGCAAGCTCTCGCTGGTGGTCCGGCAGGAGGGTGACACCCTGCGCCGTTACTCGCACGTCGGCACCGGCAACTACCACCCCAAGACGGCCCGGCTGTACGAGGACCTCGGTCTGCTCACCTCCGACCCGCAGGTCGGCGCGGACCTCTCGGACCTGTTCAACCGGCTCTCCGGCTACTCGCGCCGCGAGTCCTACCGCCGCCTGCTGACCGCCCCGCGCGGCCTGCGGGACGGGCTGGTCTCGCGGATCCACAACGAGATCGCCCACCACAAGGCGGGCCGCCCGGCTTACGTGAAGCTCAAGGTCAACTCGATCGTCGACGAGGCCGTGATCGACGCGCTGTACCGTGCCTCCCAGGCCGGGGTGCCGGTGGACGTCTGGGTGCGCGGGATCTGCGCGATCCGCCCGGGCGTACCGGGTCTGAGCGAGAACATCCGGGTCCGCAGCATCCTGGGCCGCTTCCTGGAGCACTCCCGGATCTTCGTGTTCGGCAACAACGGCGATCCGGAGGTCTGGATCGGCAGCGCCGACATGATGCACCGCAACCTGGACCGCCGGATCGAGGCGCTGCTGCGGATCACCGATCCGGCGCACCGGGCCGAGCTGTCCGGGCTGATCGACCTCGGGGTGTCGGACGAGACCGAGTCCTGGCACCTGGGGGCGGACGGCGCCTGGGCCCGTCACTCGCAGGACGCCGAGGGCCGGGCACTGCGCCACGTCCAGGACCTGCTGATCGACTCGCGCCAGCGTCGCCGGGCAGCCGCCTCGCGCTGACACGTGCACTGATGCGAAGCCGCCGGAACGGACAGGGGACACCCGTTCCGGCGGTCGGCCACCAGCCCCGGGGGAACGCCCGGGGGAACGGGGATCTACCACGCCATGACCGAAGCGCCGATGACGGCCCAGGCGGGCTCCACAGCCACCGCCGGGGACATCCTTGCCCACCACCTCACCGCCCAGGCCGGCGCCTTCCTGCGCGCCCTGCCGCTGGCGGTGGGCGAGGTCGGCGCCAGACCGGGGACGGCCTCGCTCGTCCCGTCGGCGGGCACCTCGGACCTGCTGCGTTCCGTGCGGCGGATCGGCGGGCTGCTGCACACCTTCGGCTCGGTCTTCGAACAGGCCTGGGCACAGGAGTCGCGCACCGAGCTGCGCTGGCTGCTCAACCTGCTGGCGCTGGAGCCCGGCTACGTCCGCCGCTCGGCCCGGCTGCTGGGCGCGCTGGACTCGCTGAGCGGCACCGACCCGGACGGGACGGGCATGCTGGCCGGCCACGCGGGCGCGCCCAAGGCGCGGGCGCTGCTGGACCGGCAGCTGACGCTGGCCCGGACCAGGGCGCACTCCACGGTGCTCCAGGAGCTCCGGTCCGCCCGGCTGCACGCGCTGGCGGACCGGATGACGCTGCTGGTCGGCGAGGCGCCGCTGCTGGAGTCGGCGGGCGGCCGGGCCCCCGCGGTGCTGCTGCCGCGGGCCACCGCCGCGTTCGCCGCGCTGGCCGCGGGCGCCCAGCAGCTGCCGCTGCGACGGGCCGCGACGCCGTACGGCGGGGACGGGCTGCGCCGGCTGGGCACGGTGCCGACGTCCCGCGGCACGACGGACGCGGACGCCGCGCTGGCGGCCGACGACGCGCCCTGGGGCCGGCTGCGGATCCTGGTGAAGCGGGCCCGGTACGCGCTGGAGGTGTGCGGCCGCCCGTCCTCCGAGCTGGACGACCTGGACGCGGTGCTGGCCCGGCAGCAGGAGGCCGCGGACGCCGCGACCACCGCCGCCACCGCGGCCCGCACCCCGCGGATCACCCCGGCGACCGCGTACGTGCTGGGCGTGGTGCACGCCGATCAGCGGCTGGAGGTGGAGTCGGCGCGGTACGCCGTCGGCCGCCGCTGGCCCGACCTGCCGTCCGGTCCGGACGGCCGGCTGGAGCTCCTCCCGGCCGACGCCTGGGCGCACTCCGCCGCCCCCGGGGCGGTCTGAGTTGGGCGAGCGCCCGCGCACCGGCCGGACCGCGGCGGGGAGCGCGGCCGGTACGGGGCACTCCCCGGTGGTCCTGGCGGCGGGCGCGGTGCTGTGGCTGCCGGGCCGGCTGAAGAAGAGCGGCCGGCTGGGGCGGCCGCGGATCGCGGTGATCCACCGGCCCAAGTACGACGACTGGAGCCTGCCCAAGGGCAAGCTCGAACCCGGCGAGGGCGTGGTCGAGGCGGCGCTGCGCGAGGTCCGGGAGGAGACCGGGTTCCGCTGTCTGCTGGGCCCGGAGCTGCCGGCCCAGCACTACCGGGTGCAGGGCCGGCCGAAGGAGGTCCGCTACTGGGCGGCGGTGCCGTCGGGCGGCTCCTTCCGGCCCAACCGGGAGGTGGACCGGCTGGAGTGGCTGCCGGCCGGGAAGGCCCGGGCGCGGCTCACGTACGACCACGACCGGTTGCTGGTGGACGCCCTGCTGGCGGTCCTGGGCGCGAAGCGGGCGCGGACGGCCGGCGCGGCGTCGTGAACGAACGGGGGCAGTGATCTCCCCGCGCCCTCGGCGTGACGCAACCGTTACTACCTGACGTAGTTTCCTGTCATCCGTTCGAGGTTCACTCCCCGTTCACTTGTGACCGGCTGTCGTGTCACTTCCCCGGCCTAACTTCGGGACCACCGGAGGGCCGAACGGGCCCCGGACCACAGCAAAACCCGTGCTGGGGCCGTATATGCGTACGGCCTGCGCAGGGCAATGCCACAGAAAGGGAATCCCCTGTGAAGCTCCAGCGGAACGGCCGCTCCAAGGCCCTCGCGATCGGTGCCATGGCGCTCGTCAGCTCGCTGTCGCTGGCCGCCTGCGGGTCGGACAACAACAACAACACGACCGCGACCGGCGGCACCAGCGGCTCGGCCGCGCCCGCCTCCGCGATCAACTGTGGCAAGGCCGGTTCGCTGATCGCCGCCGGATCGACCGCGCAGACCGCGGCGATGGACGTCTGGAAGACCAGCTTCGCCGCCGCGTGCTCCGGCTCCGCGATCAACTACCAGGGTGGCGGCTCCGGTGCCGGCATCCAGCAGTTCAACCAGGGCAAGGTCCAGTTCGCCGGCTCCGACTCGGCCCTGAAGCCGGCCGAGGTCGACGCCTCCAAGGCGGTCTGCACCGGCGGCCAGGGCATCGACCTGCCGATGGTCGGCGGCCTGATCTCGCTGGTCTACAACGTCGACGGTGTCGACAACCTGGTCCTGGACGGCCCGACCGCCGCCAAGATCTTCGACGCGCAGATCACCAAGTGGAACGACCCGGCGATCGGCGCCCTGAACCCGGGCGCCAAGCTGCCGGACGCGGAGATCCAGACCTTCCACCGCTCGGACGACTCCGGCACCACCGAGAACCTGACCAAGTACTTCGCCGCCACCAGCGGCGGTGCCTGGTCCTACCCGGCCGCCAAGGCCTGGGCCGGCAAGAACGGCCAGTCGGCCAACGGCAACGCCGGTGTCGCGGCCCAGGTGAAGCAGGTCAAGAACTCGATCAGCTACACCGAGCTGGCCTTCGCCCAGAGCAACAACCTGAAGAGCGCCGCGATCAACACCGGTGCCGCGAAGCCCGTCGAGGCCACCGCCGCCAACGCCGCCAACACCTTCGCCAAGGCGCAGATCACCGGCACCGGCAGCGACCTGGCGCTGAAGCTCGACTACGCGACCAAGGACGAGGGCTCCTACCCGCTGGTCCTGGTCACCTACGAGATCGTCTGCGACAAGGGCAACAAGGCCGACACCCTCGAGACCCTGAAGTCCTTCCTGACCTACACCGCCAGCGACGCGGGCCAGCAGGCCATCGGCGAGAAGGGCTACGTCCCGCTGCCGAAGAGCCTGACCGAGAAGGTCAACAGCACCATCACCGCCCTGGCCTGATCCGACCAGGACCCCCGGTGGGGCGGCCCCGTGAGCGAGGGGGGCCGGGGCCGCCCCACCGGAACGCACCACACCCAGCACCACGTCCGGGGCACCGCCGCCATGGTGCCGTCCCCCTTCCGGGGCGGCGCCACCAGACCGGAGTAGACCAATGACTTCATCCCCCCCTGCCGCCCCGCGAGGCAGGGAACGCCGGCCGCGCGACAGCCGGGTCGGCGACAAGATCTTCATGAACCTCGCCCGGGGCTCGGGCGTCCTGCTGCTGGTCATCATGGGCGCCATCGCCGCCTTCCTGACCTGGCGGGCGGTCCTGGCCCTGAGCACCAACGAAGGCAACTTCCTCACCACCTTCGAGTGGACGCCGGACGCCCCGAAGCCCGTCTTCGGCATCGCCGTCCTGGTCGTCGGCACCATCGTCAGCGCCGTCATCGCGATGGTGATCGCCGTCCCGGTGGCCATCGGGATCGCGCTGTTCATCTCGCACTACGCGCCGCGCCGGATCGCCCAGCCGTTCGCCTACCTGGTCGACCTGCTCGCCGCCGTCCCCAGCATCGTCTACGGCCTCTGGGGCGCGCTCTTCCTGGTGCCGCACATGGACGGCCTGACCAGCTGGCTCAACGAGTACCTGGGCTGGACGTACATCTTCGACCAGACCAGGACCGGCACCCCGCGCAACCTGTTCACCGTCGGCATCCTGCTGGCGATCATGGTCCTGCCGATCATCACCGCGGTCTCCCGCGAGGTGTTCCGCCAGGTGCCGCGGATGCACGAGGAGGCGGCGCTCGCGCTCGGCGCGACCCGCTGGGAGATGATCCGCACCGCGGTGCTGCCGTTCGGCCGCCCCGGCATCATCTCGGCCTCGATGCTCGGCCTCGGCCGCGCGCTCGGCGAGACCATCGCGGTCGCGGTGGTGCTGTCCGCCAGCAACGTCCTGTCGCTGCACATCCTCGACGCGGGCGGCGGCACCTTCGCACAGAACATCGCGCTGAAGTTCGCCGAGGCCGGTGAGAACGGCCGCGACGCCCTGATGGCCTCCGGCCTCGTCCTGTTCGTCATCACCCTGCTGGTGAACGGTGCCGCGCGACTGATCATCGCCCGCCGCAAGGAGTACTCGGGGGCCAACGCATGACCGCCACCGTCGTCGTCGAGGACGCCCGGCCCGTCGGCCGTCCGCTGACCGCCAACCGACTGCCCAAGTGGACCCCGGCCGCCGTCGCCCTCGGCTCGATCGCCCTCGGCTGCGGGATCGGCGCGGTCGGCGGGCTGGCCAGCCACCTCCAGTGGGGCCTGATCTCGGCGCTGCTCTTCGTCCTGATCAGCTACACCCTCTCGGCCCAGGTCGAGGGCCGCCGGCAGGCCAAGGACCGGCTCGCCACCTCGGTGGTCTGGGTCGCCTTCATCCTGGCCGTCGTCCCGCTGGTCGCCCTGATGACCTACACGATCCAGCAGGGCATCGGCGTGGTGAACGGGAACTTCCTGAGCCACTCGATGAAGGGCGTGATCCAGTCCGGTCCCGGCGGTGGCATCTACCACGCGCTGATCGGCACCCTCCAGCAGGTCGGCCTGGCCACCGCGATGGCCGCCCCGATCGGTCTGCTGACCGCCGTCTACCTGGTCGAGTACGGCCGCGGCCCGCTGGCCAAGGCGGTCACCTTCTTCGTCGACGTCATGACGGGCATCCCGTCGATCGTCGCCGGTCTGTTCATCCTCTCGCTCTGGAACCTGGCGCTGGGCTTCGGGTACTCCGGCTTCTCGGGCAGCCTCGCGCTGGCGATCCTGATGATCCCGGTCGTCGTCCGGTCCACGGAGGAGATGCTGAAGCTCGTCCCGAACGAGCTGCGCGAGGCCTCCTACGCGCTCGGCGTGCCGAAGTGGAAGACCATCCTGCGGATCGTCCTCCCCACCGCGATCGGCGGCATCACCACCGGTGTGATGCTCGCGGTCGCCCGCATCACGGGCGAGACCGCCCCGGTGCTGATGCTGGTCTTCGGCGCCGACGCCATCAACAGCAACCCGTTCGACGGACCTCAGCAGTCCCTGCCGATGTACATCTGGCTCCAGTACTCGCAGGTCAACAACGACTACGGCTACGCCCGTGCCTGGGGTGCGGCGCTGGTGCTGATCGCCTTCGTGATGGGGCTCAACCTCATCGCCCGGGGCATCGCGCGCTGGCGCTCGCCCAAGGGCGGACACTGAGCGACCGACTGACGCACGAGACAGACGAGAGAAGCAACGATCATGGCCAAGCGCATCGACGTCAGCGGACTGTCGGCCTACTACGGCACCACCAAGGCCATCGAGGACATCTCGATGAGCATCGAGCCCCGCTCCGTGACCGCCTTCATCGGCCCCTCCGGCTGCGGCAAGTCCACCTTCCTGCGGACCCTCAACCGGATGCACGAGGTGATCCCCGGCGCCCGCGTCGAGGGCAAGGTCCTCCTGGACGACGAGAACCTGTACGCCTCCAACGTCGACCCGGTTGCCGTGCGCCGCGCGGTCGGCATGGTCTTCCAGCGCCCGAACCCGTTCCCGACCATGTCGATCTACGACAACGTGGTCGCCGGTCTGCGGCTCGCCGGCGTGAAGAAGAAGGCCGTGCTGGACGAGGTGGTGGAGCGCTCGCTGAAGGGCGCCAACCTCTGGAAGGAGGTCCACAACCGGCTGAACAAGCCGGGAGCCGGCCTCTCCGGCGGTCAGCAGCAGCGCCTGTGCATCGCCCGCGCCATCGCGGTCGAGCCCCAGGTCCTGCTGATGGACGAGCCCTGCTCGGCGCTCGACCCGATCTCCACCCTCGCGATCGAGGACCTGATCGGGGAGCTGAAGGAGCAGTTCACCATCGTCATCGTGACCCACAACATGCAGCAGGCGGCCCGCGTCAGCGACCGCACCGCCTTCTTCAACCTGGCCGGCGTCGGCCAGCCGGGCAAGCTGGTCGAGCTGGACGACACCCAGCGGATCTTCTCCAACCCGTCCGTCCAGGCCACCGAGGACTACATCTCCGGTCGCTTCGGCTAGGCCGGACCCCGTCACGGGCGTCGCCGGGACGCGTGACGGACCGTGAGCTGTCCCGTGGTGCTGCATGGCGGTGCCGCCGCGGGACATGGAAAAGGGCCCGCCCCCGAGATGTGGGGGCGGGCCCTGTCCGTTCGCGGCTCCCGCGGGGCCGTCAGCCCCAGAACAGGTGGACGAGCCAGTACATCAGCGCTGCGACGATGGCGGCCGCCGGCATCGTGATGAACCAGCCGAGCACGATGTTCTTCGCGACGCCCCAGCGCACCGCGCGGATCCGCTTGGTGGCCCCCGCGCCCATGATCGCCGCGGTGATCACGTGGGTGGTGGAGATCGGCGCCTTGAAGACGAACGAGGTGATGTACATGACCGTCGCGGAGGTGGCCTCGGCGGCGAAGCCCTGCGGCGGGTCCAGCTCGATGATCTTCCGGCCGAGCGTGCGCATGATCCGCCAGCCGCCGGCGTAGGTGCCCAGCGAGAGCATGGTCGCGCAGGAGATCTTCACCCAGACCGGGATGCCGTTGCCGGACTGGTGGCCGGAGATGGTCAGGGCCAGGACCACGATGCCCATGGTCTTCTGGGCGTCCTGGAGACCGTGCGCCAGCGCCATCGCGGCGGCCGAGGCGGTCTGGGCGACCCGGAAGTTGCGCTTGGCGCGGTGCGGGTTGGCCCGCCGGAAGATCCACAGGATCGCCAGCATCACCAGGAAGCCGCCGACCAGGCCGACCACCGGAGAGACGATCATCGGGATGACGATCTTGTCGAGGACCCCGCTCCAGATCACGTCGACGCCGCCGGCCAGCGCCGCGCCGACCATGCCGCCGAACAGCGCGTGCGAGGAGGAGGAGGGGAGCCCGAAGTACCAGGTGACCAGGTTCCAGGCGATCGCCCCGACCAGGGCGGCGAACAGGATCGCCATCCCCTGGTTGCCGGTGGGGGTCTCGATGATCCCCTTGGAGACTGTGTGCGCCACGCCGCTGCCGAGGAACGCGCCGGCCAGGTTCATCACGGCGGCCATCGCGAGCGCCGCCCGGGGGGTGAGCGCCCGGGTGGAGACCGAGGTGGCGATCGCGTTCGCCGAGTCGTGGAAGCCGTTGGTGTACGTGAAGAAGAACGCAACGCCGACGACGGCGATGAGTGCTGCCATGTCCACGAGGGTCAGGACTCCTTGACGGCGATGGTCTCCACCGTGTTGGCGACGTGCTCGAAAGCGTCGGCCGCCTCCTCAAGGACGTCCACGACCTGCTTCAGCTTGAGCACCTCGATGGCGTCGTACTGACCGGAGAACAGGTGGGCGAGCAGCTTGCGGTGGATCTGGTCGGCCTGGTTCTCCAGCCGGTTGACCTCGATCCAGTACTCGGTGAGGTTGGACATGCTGCGCAGGTTCGGCATCGCCTCGGCGGTGAGTTCCGCGGCGCGCGCCAGCACCTCGATCTGCTGCTCGATGCCCTTCGGCAGGGTCTGGATGTCGTAGAGGACGACCAGGTCGACGGCCTCCTCCATGAAGTCCATGATGTCGTCCAGCGACGAGGCGAGGCTGTAGATGTCCTCACGGTCGAAGGGCGTGATGAAGGACGAGTTCAGCTGGTGGAAGACCGCATGGGTGGTGTCGTCCCCGGCGTGTTCGGCGGCGCGCATGCGCTCGACGATCTCCGCGCGGGCCGACACGTCTGATCCCAGCAGCTCCAAAAGGAGCTTCGATCCGACGACGAGGTTCTCCGCCGCGGCGGCGAACATGTCGTAGAAGCTCGTCTCCTTCGGGGTCAGGCTAAAACGCACGGAAATCTCCGATGTGCGGGGTAGGGACTGAACGATGCTAGGTGCAACCAAGCGCAATCACGCAAACGGGGTGTCGGGGGTGGAGCCGGAACCTCCCCTTCCGTTCGGCTGCCGCACCGGCTGATCCCGGCCGCACCGCGACGAGTGGACACGGGTCCCCAGTCTGACGGAACCTCGCCCGGATTGTCCCCGTCGTGCGCACGGAAGACCGGGGCGCCGCTCAGACGGGTTAACCACCGGGCATCCCCCTGCCCCGGCCCGCGGCACGTGCCGGGTGGGCCGTCGGAACACCACGGACGGCCCCGGTGTTGGACACTGGAGGCCGACGCAGCCACCAGGCACTGAGACGAAGGCGGGGCCGATGACCACGACGCAAGCGCGTACCGAGGCGGAGCACGCGCAGGGGAGCGACCCGCACGCCGGCCACGCCGCCGTGCCCGCGGCCGGCCACGGCCACGGCCCGCACGGGTACAGCGCGCAGAAGGACGCCCACCTCAAGCGGCTGCGCCGGATCGAGGGCCAGATCCGCGGCCTCCAGCGCATGGTCGACGAGGACGTCTACTGCATCGACGTGCTCACCCAGGTCTCGGCCAGCACCAAGGCGCTCCAGTCCTTCGCGCTCTCCCTGCTGGAGGAGCACCTGCGGCACTGCGTCGCCGCGGCGGCCGAGGAGGGCGGCGCCGAACTGGACGCCAAGGTGGCGGAGGCCACCGCCGCGATCAGCCGCCTGCTGCGCAGCTGAGCCGCCGGCCCGTCGGACGGCGGGCCGTCCCACGGCGGGCTGTCGGACGGCGGTCCGGCTAGTCGTCGGCGTCCCGGTCGGCCCGGCCGGGGTCGGTCCGGTCCAGCAGCACCTCGTCGATCCGCTCGGTCGGCAGCCGGTCGCCGGAGCTGGCCGTCGCGGCGATCATCAGCTCGCCGGCCAGATCGATCTCGTCGAGGGCCGCGTCGTCGTGGCCACCGCTGCGGCCGCCCGTGGACGACACCACCTGCACCACCCCTTCAGTGCCTCGCCAGCCCGGGCGGCAGCCACCCGGAGTCCAGCCTAGGCACTTCGGGGCCCGTCCACATGGCACGGACGGGCCATCTCGGCGCCGCCGAAACGGGTGGCCGCCGCTCCCCGGACGGCCACCCGCCCCGGCGGCGCCCCGTCTCGCCCCGACGCCGGAGCGCTGCCCCGCGCCCGGAGCGCGTCCGCCCGCCCTACTTCGGGCTCTCCGTGGGCTTCATCTGGTAGATGTCCGAGGCCGCGGGCTCGGCCGCCTCCACCGGCTTCCCGAAGTCCCCCAGCGAGGTCGTCGAGGTCACCTTCACCTGGTCCTTGGGCTCCTTCGACCCGGCCACCCCGGCGAAGGTGAACACCTCGACCACCTTGTGCAGCCGCCCCTGGTCGTCCAGCCAGGCGTCGAACGGGACCTCCTTGACGGTGAAGGTCTGCGCGCCCGTCCGCAGGCCGTCCCCGCCCCTCCCGCCGGTCGCGTCGGCCGCCTTCGCCAGGTCGAGGGTGCCCCGGTAGTGGTGCAGCGCGATCCCGTCGATGGTCTCGGTGCCGACCGCCTCCGCCTTCTGCGCCCCGCGCAGCGCCCCCGCCGCCGAGGCCGGGTCGGTGGCGCCGCTGCTGACCAGGTTGCCGTCCGGCAGCTGGCGCACGTCCAGCTTGACCCACTTGCCCTCGGGGACCTTGGCGCCGCTGTTCTGGAGGTAGACGGTGCCCGGCAGGACCACCTCGACGATCTTCCCGGTGGTCGCCGCGCCCGGTGGCACCTGGACCTCCAGCCGGCCGATCCGCTTCACGTAGTCGTAGCCGCCGGTGCCGCTGAACGAGGCCTTCTTCTCGGCGGACTCGGTGACCAGCTCGGTCGCGGTGTGCGCGGAGCCGGTACGGCCGGTGATGTCGGCGGCGTTGCGCACCGCCGACAGCGGGTCCGCGGCGAGCTGGTCGGGGGCGCTCGACCGCTGGTCTGAGGAGCCGTCGCCGGAGCCGCCCGAGCAGCCGGCGGACCCCGCCGCCAGGACGGCGGCGAGCAGGGCGGCCCCGGCCGCCGAGCGCAGGTGCGGGCCGGGACGGCATCCCGGCCGTCCGGCGCGCTGCTGGTCGGTCATCTTCATCCTCGCGACAACCCCCTCGGGCCCGACTGCCCCGCCGCACCCCACCGGGTGGCAGAGCTCTTTCCTGGCAAACGAGTTGGGGGGTGAAGGGTTACGGGTGCCGGTGTTCCGGATGCGTCGCGCCGGGGGCGCCGGGCGCGTTACGGTGAACCACGTGCACAGTGAGCTGCCGGCCGCGCCCGGCACCGTCCGGATGCCCGAACACCACCTCGTGATCAGCGAACGCGGCTCCTTCGCCTTCGCGACCTGCAGCTGCGGCTGGTACGCCCCGGCCCGCCGCTCGCGGGACCTGGCCCGCCGTGAGGGGGCCGACCACCTTGCCGAGAGCGGCGTCGAGCCGGACTGATCCCACCCGGGCCGACCGGTCCCACCCGGGCCGACCGGTCCCACCCGGGCCGACCGGTCCCACCCGGGCCGCGGGCCCGCCCCGCCCGCGACGTCGTCGGGCCGCGAGGTCGTCAGGCCGCGAGGTCGGACTCCGGCGGCTGCTCCCCGGCCCGCACCGCCCCGCGTCCGCGCCGCCGGCCACGAGGGCCGGTCCCGGTCCCGGCGCGGGCCGCACCGCCGCGTCCGGAGGCCTGGATGAGGGGCGCGACGGCCGTCCGGCTCAGCGCGTGGCAGAACGGCACCAGCACCGCCATCGCGATCGGCGCCAGCAGCAGCACCACGGCGACGGCGAGCGCGAAGCCGCCGATCACGTCGGTCGGGTAGTGGACGCCCATGAACATCCGGCAGAAGC
Organism: Kitasatospora sp. NPDC056651; assembly: GCF_042792155.1. Taxonomy (NCBI): domain Bacteria; kingdom Bacillati; phylum Actinomycetota; class Actinomycetes; order Kitasatosporales; family Streptomycetaceae; genus Kitasatospora; species Kitasatospora sp. NPDC056651. The sequence goes on from NZ_JBHTWX010000133.1 coordinate 14,410, forward strand.
CCTGGAGCAGCGCCAGTCCGCCGGCGATCCAGCCGAGCCTGCGGTTCACCAGGAACAGCGCCACCGCGACGCCCATGGTCATGGTCGAGTGGTCGCTGACGAAGGAATGGGTGCCGGCCTTGCCGTCCACCAGCACCAGCAGCCCGGAGTGGTCGACGAAGGGGCGCGGACGGTTCACGATCGCGGCGATCGGCAGGTTGGCCAGCTCTGCGACGGCCACCGAGAGCGGCACCCAGAGCAGCCCCGCCATCGCCACCGGCGCGTCCGGGCGGCGTCTGGCCTGGAGCCAGGCCACCAGGCCGAGCATCGCCAGGCCGATCAGGATGCCGTACTCGCCGATCCACGAGACCAGGTGGTCCAGCCACTGCGGGGAGCGCTTGGCGAGGCCGTTGACGGCGTAGAGCAGTTCGAGGTCGGGGTTGGTCGTGTCGGCAAGCGGCGTCGACACGCCGCACCTCCTTCTGGTCCGCTGCACCTGATCGTCGTGGCCGGGGCCCGCCCGGTGCGGGACGCTGACGAGGGGCCACCGGAGGAAACGTCATTTCCGGGGCACAGCGTTCCACGGAAACGCGCGGTTATCGAAACTTGACTCAGCGTCCACAGCGCGCACACAGGTCCCGGTCGCCCGGGTCTACCGCCCCGGGCCGGCGGGGCTCGGCCCGGTCGGCGCGGGCGGCGCGGCCGCGACGGCCTGGGTACCGCCCGGGGTGCCGCTCTGGGTTCCGCCCGGGGTGCCGCCCTGGGGACTGGCGGGGGCGGCGGCCGCCGTCGCGCCCGGGCGGCTCGGGGCGTTGACCGCACCCGCGTCGTTGCGGGTCGGCAGCGCCTGGGCGCCGTCCGAGGTGACCCGGGTCGCGCCGATGTACTCCTTGGTGTCGATCTTGTCGTAGCGGATCACCGCGCCGGTGTGCGGCGCGTCGAGCATGTACCCGCCGCCGACGTAGATCCCGACGTGGTGGATGCTCCGCGGATCGCTCAGGTCGGTCGCCCAGAACACCAGGTCGCCCGGCCGCAGCTGGTCGCGCGACGGGTGCGGCCCGGCGTACCACTGGTCGTTGGCCACCCGGGGCAGCTCGATGCCCACGCTCTCGAACGCCGCCTTGGTCAGCCCGGAGCAGTCGAACCGCCCGTTCTGCGAGGCCAGCCCGTCACCGCCCCACAGGTACGGGGTGCCGAGCTTGGTCTGCGCGAAGTAGATCGCGGCCGCCGACTGCGGGGACACCTCCAACGGTGCGGTCGGCGACGCCGGCGCGGCGAAGCTGCGGGCCATCGCCTGGATGTTCCGCACGTAGCCCTGGGTCTCCCGGTACGGCGGGATGCCCCCGTTCCTGGTCACCGCGTACGGACCGGCGTTGTAGGCCGCCAGCACGTTGGCCTGCGGGTCGCCCGGGACGTTCGCGACGTCCTTGGCGAGCGCGCAGTCGTAGACCGCCGCCGAGGCGATCGCGTCGTACGGATCCCAGACGTCCTTGCGGCCGTCCCCGTTCGCGTCCGTCCCGTACATCGCCCAGGTGCCCGGCATGAACTGCGCCATCCCCTGGGCGCCGACGCCGGAGCGGGCCTTCGGGTCGAACCCGCTCTCCTGGTACAGCTGCGCCGCGAGCATGGGCGGGGAGATCGCCGCGCACAGCGAGCCCCACTTCTGGATCGCCTCCTGGTAGGCCGCGGGGACCGTTCCGGGAGAGAGGGCGGAACGATTCGCCGACTGCTGCGGCGTCCCACTCGCCGCATAAGTCCCCATCGTCACCAGCCCGATGAACCCGAACGCAACAACTCCCGCAGCGGCGGCGGCCGTCCCGGCCTTCCGGAGTACCATCAGCACCATCCCGACGAATCGTCAGTCGAAGTGTCCCGGAAGGCGTTGCTCACCGCAATCATCAGAGATACGAACAGTGAGCGCTATCCTTCGTACGGTGTACATCCTCGCGTACGTGCCCGGCGTCTCACGACCAATCTGCGAGAAGTAGCCAAGTCGACATCAGATCTGGCCAAGAATAGGTACCGACCCTTCGCGCGGGACGGGTCCGGGCCCTTGAATTTGCCTGATCGGGCGGTGAGATGGAAATGAAGCTGAGCAGCGTGCACACCTATGCGGTAGGCCACCTGGCCGAGGACCCTCCCAAGAAGCCGAACATCGACACCATCATCGGCGGGATCGCCCCGGACTGGGGCCCGTTCGCGACCCTCGGGTCGGAGGCCCGGGTGATGGTCGAGGTCATCATGGCCGTCGCCATCCTCGTCTGCCTCGGCATCGCAGTCTGGGGCGCCGCCAAACAGCGGATCGGTGCGACCGCGATGCGCGACAGTTTCGGCGCCGAACAGGGCAAGGGGCTGATCGTCGCCGGGCTGACCGGCGTGTTCATCATCGGATCGCTCGGCACTCTGTTCACCATTGTCTACGGCATGGCGGTCTGACGATCCGACAGTTCATCCGGCCTGTCTGAGGTCCGGCCCCCGCCCGGACCCCCTCCGGCCGGCCTGCCTGCCAGGAGTCCACCCCCCGTTCCCACCCCCCGCCCGCGCCAGCCCCGGGCAGAGGGCCCCGGAGCCGCCCCCCGGCTCCCCGCACCAGGAGGGCCGCCGTGCCGTTGTCCGACGACCAGCCGCACACCCGTACGCGGCTGCCGGTCAGCGAACAGCCCTTCCCCCAGTCGAGCTACCGTCAGTCCCGCCCGCTGCGCGCCCTGCTGACCGTCCTGGTGGTCGTCACGCTGCTCGTGGTGGCCATCGCCATCGCCAACCGGGTCACGCCCGGCACCGGCTCCGCCGCCACCGGCGGGGGCGGCTCCGCCGACCGGGCCGCCGCCCCCAGCACGGCATCCGGCGCCGGCCCCGCCCCCAGCGGCGACCAGCCCGTCGGCACCACCGTCAACGGCATCCCCACCGGCTTCCCGCACACCGACCAGGGCGCCCAGTCCGCCGCCACCAACTACGCGGTGGCGATCGGCTCCGCGGACATGTTCCGCACCGACAGCCGCCACGGCATCGTCGCCACCATCGCCGACCCGGGAGCCTTGACGGGACTCCAGAACCGGCTGGACCAGGGCTTCAGCGGTGACACGGTCGCCCGCTACGGCCTCGACGCCCAGGGCCGCGCGCCCAAGGGCCTCACCTTCGTCAGCCGCACCGTCCCGGTCGGCGCCAAGGCGGCGGGCTACAACGACAACGACGCCAAGGTCGAGGTGTGGTGCACCGGCCTCACCGGCCTCGCCGGCGAGCACTCCGTCCAGCCGGTGACCACCAGCTGGTTCACCCTCACGCTCTCGCTGCACTGGACGGGCAGCGACTGGAAGCTCACCGACTTCACCAGCAGGCAGGGCCCCGCGCCGATGCCCGGAGACCAGCAGGCAGCCACCGCCGACGAGATCACCGGCGCCGTCCAGCAATTCGGGGGGTACCACTTTGCGCGTTGACCAGACTTCACGCCGTGCCGGCGCACGCCGACGGGCTGGCACCCTAGTCGGCGTGCTGGCCACCTTGCAGGTGGCGGCGCTGTCGGCGGCTCAGAAGGTGTTCGCCGAGCCGTCGCCGACCGCTACTCCCACCTGTCAGAAGGTTGATCTTCCGATCCCTGGCAGCGATGCGGGTTGTGCTCCTGGAGGAGCGGTTGTCATCCCCGGGAGCGGCACCGTAGGGGCCGTGACCGATCCGCTCGGGTCGTTGGCCAAGAGTTGTGCGCAGGCCGCCGCGTGGGTGGTGCGGAAGTTGTCGGGGGCCATCGACGGGACGACGCAGGTGGACTTCACCAATGCGTCGTTCCTGCAGCAGTACGCCGTGGTGTTCGCCGTGTCGACGGTGATCACGTTGGTGCTGTGGCTGCTGGCGGTGGCGAAGCGGGCGGTGCGGGGGGCGCCGTTGACGACGGCGTTCTCGGAGGCGATCGGCTTCCTGTGGCTGACGGTGGTGGCGTCCGCGTTCACGCCGCTGATCCTGTTCACCGTGGTGAGCGTGACGGACGGGCTGACCAAGGCGATAGCGGTCGGGACGAAGACGGACACCGGGTCGTACCTGGGGGGGTTCGCCGACACGTTGGAGAAGGGTGACGTCGGCGGCGGTCCGCTGATCCTGGTGATCGTGTCGCTGGTGGCGGTGCTGGCGGCGGCCGTGCTCTGGATCGAGCTGTTGATCCGGGCGGCGATGCTGTACGTCGGGGCGCTGCTGGGGACGGCGGTGTACGCGGGGCTGGTGGACCGGCAGTTGTGGAAGCATGTGCGGCGCTGGGCGGGGGTGATGCTGGCGGTGGACCTGGCGAAGCCGATCATCGTGGTCATCCTGGGTCTGGCGGGTGCGGTGGCGACCGGGGCCGGGGCCGACGACGACTTCGCCCGGGTGTTGTCCGGGCTGGCGATCCTGTTCCTGTCGATCTTCGCGAGCGCCGCGGTCTACCGCTTCGTGCCGGGCTTCGGTGACGAGATGCTGAACATGCGCGGGGCTCGGGCCAGCGCCGTGCAGGCGGGTTCGGCGATGATCAACGGCACCGCGAACCTGATGAAGCAGGGCATCACCACCCATGGCGACCGCGGTCCGCAGGGGACCGGCGGGGGTGGCGGTGCCGGTGGTGGTTCGGTCGCGCCGGGCATCGCCGCGCACGCGGGCCGGACGCCGGCCCCGCCGCCGCAGGCCGGGCCGCCGTCGGCCTCGGGTCCGATCCGCGACAGCAATCCAGCGAAGGGAGGGTGACGGGTAAGTGAGCAGTGAACCACTCGGCCAGTACGGCGCCCAGTACGCCCAGCCGTACGTGCACCAGCGCCGCACCTACCTGATCGGCAAGGCCCGCCCGAACGCGCCGATCGGCCGGAACCGTGAGTCCGGCGAGATCATGTTGATCATCTTCGGGGCCTTCCTCGGCATGCTCTGGGGCCTGATGATGCCGATCCTGCCGCTGCGGATCGGCGGGCTGGTCGGTCTGCCGGCGATCGCCATCGCGGCGGTGTACGTGCCGTACCGCAAGCGGACGTTCTACAAGTGGGTGGAGATCAGCCGCACCTACCGCCGGACGGTCCGCAGCGGGCGGGCGGTGTGGCGTTCGGACGTGATGGACGCCGGCACCCGGCTGGACGGCCGGGAGGTGGAGGTCGGCCCGCCGCCCGGGGTGGGGCGGCTGCGCTGGCTGACGGCGCCGTTCGGGCCGGACGAGGTCGGGGTGCTGATGCACCTGGAGCGGCGGATGGTGACGGCCGCGATCGAGATCGAGGGCCCGGGCGTCGGGCTGCGCGACTCGGAGGACCAGGAGGCGCTGGTCGACCGGTTCGGGACGCTGCTGAAGCACGTCGCCAACGGCGACGGCTTCGTGACCCGCCTGCAGATCCTGGCCCGGACCCTGCCGGCCGACCCGGACGCGCACGCCAAGGACGTCGAGCGCCGCGGTGACCCGAGCTCGCCGCGCTGGCTGCAGGACTCCTACGACCAGCTCCAGTCGATGGTGTCGACCTCCTCGGAGCAGCACCGGGCGTACCTGGTGGCCTGCATGCACTACACCCGCGACCTGGCCGCCGAGGCGCACGCGATGGGCCGCAGCGTCGACGGGCAGCGGGCCGGGGGGCGGCGCGCGCGCGATGACGAGGGGCTGGCGGCGGTGATGGCGCGCGAGCTGACCGACATCTGCGCCCGGCTGGCCGAGGCGGACATCCGGGTGCGTCAGCCGCTGGGCCAGGCCCGGCTGTCCTCGCTGCTGCACTCGATGTACGACCCGGACCACCCGATCGACCACATCCAGGCGATGTCCCGGCGCAACGCCTGGCCGGCCGAGCTGGACGCCACCAACCCGCAGTACCTGGAGGCGAAGACCCGGGAGTCGGCGACCCGGGAGCCGTGGTGCCACGCCACCGCGTGGATCAAGGAGTGGCCGCTCACCCCGGTGGGCGTCAACTTCCTGGCGCCGCTGCTGGTGCACACCCCGGACGTGATCCGGACGGTCGCGGTGACGATGGACCTGGAGCCCACCGACGTCGCGATCGAGCGGATGCTGACCGAGAAGACCAACGACGAGGCCGAGGCCAGCCGGGCGGCCAAGATGAACCGCACGGTCGACCCGCGCGACCTGGCCCACACGGGCCGGGTGGACCAGCGCGGCGACGACCTGGCTTCCGGCGCGGCCGGGGTGAACCTGGTCGGTTACATCACGGTCTCCTCGCGCAATCCCGACGCGCTGGCCCGCGACAAGCGGACCATCCGGGCCTCGGCCGGCAAGAGCTACCTCAAGCTGGAGTGGTGCGACCGGGAGCACCACCGGGCCTTCGTCAACACCCTCCCGTTCGCCACCGGCATCCGCCGCTGAGCGCACGGCACGTCCGTACGTCCGCACGTCCGTCCACCGTTGACCCGTCAGGAGGCCGCCCATGGCGCTCGGCAACCTCACCGAGGCGTTCACCAGCCTGATGTTCGGCAAGGTGGAGACCACCCGTCTGCCGGTGCGCACCTCCACTGGCCAGGCGCAGGCCGTCTACCTGCCCACCGCCGCTCCGGGGCTGGGCGATTCCGGTGTGATCATCGGCCGTGAGGTGTACAGCGGGAAGGGGTACGTGTACGACCCGTTCCAGCTGTACGGGCAGCAGCTGCCGGCTCCGCACTGGCTGGTGCTCGGCGAGTCCGGCAACGGGAAGTCGGCGCTGGAGAAGACGTACGTGCTGCGGCAGCTGCGGTTCCGCGACCGCCAGGTCGTGGTGCTGGACGCGCAGGGCGAGGACGGCGTCGGGGAGTGGAACCTGATCGCCGAGGCGCTGGGCATAAAGTCGATCCGGCTGGACCCGATGGCGGCCCGGGACGGCGGGGTGAAGCTCAATCCGCTGGACCCGGCGATCACCCAGACCGGCCAGCTGTCGCTGCTGCGCACCATCGTCGAGGTGGCGATGGGGCGCGGGCTGGAGGAGCGGGCCGGCTTCGCGCTGAAGGCCGCGCACGCCCATGTGGTGGCGTCGGTGAAGGACCGCCAGCCGGTGCTGGACGACATCATCGACACCCTGCGCAACCCCGACCTGTCCTCGGTGGAGTCGCTGGGCGTGGCGGTGGGCGAGGTGCAGTCCTGGGGCCTGGACGTGGCGCTGGTGCTGGACCGGCTGGTCGACGGTGACCTGCGGGGCATGTTCGACGGGTCGACCACCAAGGGCATCGACCTGGACGCGCCGCTGATCGTCTTCGACCTCTCGCACATCGACCGCAACTCGATCGCGATGCCGATCCTGATGGCGATCGTCGGGGTGTGGCTGGAGCACACCTGGATCCGGCCGGACCGGAAGAAGCGCATCTTCCTGGTCGAGGAGGCCTGGCACATCATCAACAGCCCGTTCGTGGCCCAACTGTTCCAGCGGCTGCTGAAGTTCGGCCGCCGGCTCGGCCTGTCCTTCGTCGCGGTGGTCCACCACCTGTCCGACGTGGTGGACGGCGCGGCGGCCAAGGAGGCGTCGGCGATCCTGAAGATGGCCTCGACCCGGACGATCTACATGCAGAAGGCCGAGGAGGCGCGGGCCACCGGCCGGGTGCTGGGCCTGCCGCGCTGGGCGGTGGAGATCATTCCTACGCTCTCGCCGGGCATCGCGGTCTGGGACGTCAACGGCAACGTGCAGGTGGTGAAGCACATCATCACCGAGGCGGAGCGTCCGCTGGTCTACACCGACCGCGCGATGACCGAGGACGCGGTGGCCGAACGGGTGCGGGCCGAGCGGCAGTTGGCGTCCGAGCCCGGAGTCTGAGGGCGGTCGGATCCGGCGTCCGAGGGCGGTCGGATCCGGCGTCCGAGGGCGGCGTCCGCGCGGGTTCCGCACCCGGCGGACGGCGATGGTTCGTCAGCAGGTAATCCTCTTGTTACGTCCGACGTCCTGACGGCTACGCGCGTTGACTCTAGGCTTCGCAGTCGCAACACATGCCCGAACGCCGATGCTGTCCGCAGCCGGTGCTCCTCCGAGGTGCAGAGGAACCCTTCATGCTCACCGTCAGGTCCCGACGGACGGCGCTCGCCGTCGTCGCCGCCGCAGGTCTGTTCGGCGCGGTGGTCGTGCCGACGGCCGCCCAGGCCGCCGACATGGACGCCAAGCGCCACAAGACCGTCAACCTCCAGCTGCTGGCGATCAACGACTTCCACGGCAACCTGGAGCCGCCGGCGGGTTCGTCCGGCACGATCAAGGAGATCGACCCGGCCACCGGCAAGGAGGTCTCCACCCCGGCCGGCGGCATCGAGTACCTGGCCACCGAGCTGCGCAAGGCGCGCGTCCCGGCCGACGACTCGATCACCGTCGCGGCCGGCGACATCATCGGCGCCAGCCCCCTCACCTCGGCGCTGTTCCACGACGAGCCGACCATCGAGGCGATGGACAAGCTCGGCCTGGACGTCACCTCCGTGGGCAACCACGAGTTCGACGAGGGCTCGCAGGAGCTGCTGCGGATACAGAACGGCGGCTGCCACCCGACCGACGGCTGCTACGAGCCCGGCCGCAAGTTCAAGGGCGCCAACTTCAACTACCTGTCGGCCAACGTCACCGACGAGAAGACCGGCAAGCCGCTGCTGGCCCCGTACTGGGTGACCAAGTCGCAGGGCGTGAAGGTCGGCTTCATCGGCGTCACCCTGGAGGGCACGCCGAACATCGTGACCGCCGAGGGCGTCAAGGGCCTGAAGTTCGCCAACGAGGTCACCACGATCAACAAGTACGCCGCCGAGCTCAAGGCCAAGGGCGTCAACTCGATCGTCGCGCTGATCCACGAGGGCGGCTACCCGGCCAGCGGCGTCTACGACTACGACTGCGGCGCGGCAGGCCAGGGCATCTCCGGCCCGATCGTCGACATCGCGAAGAAGATCGACCCGGCGGTCGGCGCCATCGTCACCGGCCACACCCACAACGCGTACGCGTGCAGCATCCCGGACCCCAACGGCGTTCCGCGCTCGGTGACCAGTGCCGCCTCCTTCGGCCGGCTGTTCACCCAGATCGACATGAAGCTGGACAAGACCACCGGTGAGATCGTGCGTCCCTCGGTCAAGGCCGAGAACCACGTGGTGCGCCGCACGGTCGCGAAGGCGCCCGACATGACGGCGCTGGTGGACCACTACTCCAAGCTGGCCGCCCCGATCGCCAACCGTCCGGTCGGGTACATCGCCTCGGACATCAACGGCCGTGGCAACGGCGACCTGGAGAAGCCGCTCGGTGACGTGATCGCCGACTCCCAGCTCGCCGGGCTGGCCTCGGCCGACAAGGGCGGCGCGCAGGTCGCCTTCATGAACCCCGGCGGCATCCGCTCCGACCTGGTCTACAAGGCCTCCGGGGCCGAGGGCGACGGCGTGGTGACCTACGGCGAGGCGTTCACCGTCCAGCCGTTCACCAACATGATGCAGGTCAAGACGCTGACCGGCGCCCAGCTGATCCAGCTGCTCCAGCAGCAGGTGAGCGGCTCCAACGCGGCGGCGCCGAAGGTCCTCCAGGTCTCGTCGAACCTGCACTACACCCTGGACATGCGCAAGACCGGCGCGGACCGGGTGGTCCTGGACTCGGTCCGGCTGAACGGCGCGCCGGTCGACCCGGCCGCCAAGTACCGGGTCGCGGCCAACGAGTTCCTGGCCGGCGGCGGCGACGGCTTCCCGGCCTTCGCGGCCGGCACCGACAAGCTGGTCGGCCCCTCGGACCTGGACGTGTTCGTGGCCTACCTGAGCGCCCACAGCTCGGCGGCCTCGCCGCTCCAGGCCCCGGCGCAGGACCGCATCAAGGTCATCGGCCCGGGCGTCGACATCGACTGACCGAGAGCCGGCGGCAGGAGGGGCGGGTGGGGCGCTGTCGGGGCGCCCCACCCGCC
>NZ_JBHTWX010000134.1:0-23483 GCF_042792155.1 Kitasatospora sp. NPDC056651
TCCGAACGCGGCGGGCCCGGCCCGCACCCGGAGGTCATTCGCCACCCGGAGGGTTCGCCGAACGCAGGGTGTCCAGCCTGTGCCGGTACTCCTCCGCGTCGATCTCACCTCTGGCGAACCGCTCCGCGAGCAGCTGCTCCGGGGCCACCCCCGGGCCTCCGTCACCCCCCTGCCCGGTCTGCCCCGCCCATCCGGTCCGACCCCAACCTCCCGGGCCGGCCGGCCCGGACCCGCCGGGGCCCGATCCCGGCCGCCCGGGCGGGATCGGCTGCCGCGTCCGCGACACGTAGCGGAACAGGGCCACCGCGAGAAGCAGGACGATCACCAGGCACAGCAGCGTCCCGAACGCCATCAGTCCCACGCCCCAGCCACCCACGATGTGGCCGCGTCCGTGCCAGTACCTCATCAGGACCTCCTCCTCCGGCCCCGTCGGGGCCCTCCGAGGCGAGCAGCGCCTTACCACCATCGTGCGCCTGCCACCGGTGAAAGCCGCGTGAGGAGAGCACCGGAGGGCAGCCCGGCGCTCGACCCGGCGCGCACCCGGGTAGCGTGCCGCTCGTGACCCACCACCCGCCGCGCACGGCCCGCCCCCAGTGGCCAGCGGCCCACCAGCCGCCCACGGCCCACCAGCCACCGATAGGCCGCCACCAGCCGGCTGACGACCGCTCCCCCGATCAGCTCGTCGCCGCCGGGGTGCTGCGGCGCCACGTGGACCCGCACCCCCACCCGGCGCTCGGCCACTCCCCGATCGGCTACGTCGCCATCGAGCTCTGGGCCGAGCTCACCGCGCTCGCCATCGCGCCGGCCGCCGCCGAGGCCACCGCCACCGCCCTGCTGCGCGCGATCGCCGACCAGGCCGTGGACGCGGCCCTCGCCCCGGGCAACGAGGTCGCCCCGCGCGACGACCTGTACGTGACCGACCCCGCCCACATCGGCCCGCACCGTCGGGCGGTCTGGTTCCAGCGCTCCGGCCGAGGCGCCGCCCAGGACGCCGGGCACGAACCCCGCGACCCCTTCGCCCCCCGCGACCCCCACGCCGGGTGGGGATCACCCGGTCCGATCACCGCCGCCTTCGCGCCCCACGGACCATAGGCCGCCCGTCGGCTCAGCGCTCGACCTGGAGGCTGTGACACACCCAGCTCAGCCGGTCCGGCCCGCCGTACGGCGGTCTGGCGTGGTACGCCCCGTCCGCCACCGACATGTTGACGATCAGGTAGGCGTACCACCCGGCCCCGACCCCGTGCAGGTCCGCGTAGACCAGCTCGTCCTCCACGTACCAGTCCACCGAGTGCGCGCCGAGCACCACCCGCAGGCCGAAGGTCGCCCCCGGGCCGATCCCGGCACTCGCGCCGTGCCAGTAGCGGAAGCCGCCCCGGACGTGGTTGGAGATCTCCAGCAGGTCCGGGTTGTCCGGGTGGTACTCGAAGACGTCCACCTCGTTGCCGCCGTCCCGCCAGGTCCAGATGGCCGGCCAGGCGCCCAGTTCGACGGGCAGTGTCACGTCCGCCGTCAGCACGTCCCCGGTCTGGACCTGGAAGCTCTCCGGACTGCCCTCGGTAGTCAGCAGGTTGCAGCTCCACAGTCCGCCGTTGTGCCGCCTGGTCGCCGCGAACACCCCGTCGGGGCAGTACTGACGGCTGAGGTAGTCGAGTTTGTGGTCGCTCCGATTGGTCGGCCCCATCCGGGGATAGGCACTGCTGCGCCCGGCGATCCACTGACTGGTCGAAGTGAAGTCGGCGTCGAACACGACTGCCACGGCCGCCTCCCCGAAGCTCCGGCGCCCCGGCAGTCCACACCGCCGGGCACACAGGGTGAGTTACCCGATACCCTCCGCAGTATGCGAAGCGGGATCGTTCGACTCCGGGGACCAGCCCGTGGCTCCCGCCGGGGACACCGCCCGCCGGCCCGCCAACCCACCGCCCCACAGACCCACAGACCCACAGACCCACAGACCCACAGACCCACAGACCCACCGGCCATCCGGCCATCCGGCCACCCGGCCACCCGGCCACCCGGCCACCCGGCCACCCGGCCGACGGTCGCTCAGCCGACCGTCGCCGCGCCCCCGGCCCCCAGCCGATCGGTCACCGACACCACCCCGTCCACCGAGCGGCACAGGTTGAGCACGATCGGCACCAGGTGCGGCTCGGGCACGGTGCCGCTGAGCACCACCCGCCCCTGGTTGACCTCCACCCCGATCTCCGCGGGGCTGACCCCGTCGATCCGGCCGAGCACCTCCTCGACGATCTCCCGCCGGATCACGATGTCCTCCCGCAGGAACACCCGCAGCAGGTCGCCCCGGCTGACCATGCCGATGACCCGCCCCTCCTCGTCCAGCACCGGCAGCCGCTTCAGGCCGTGCCGGCTCATCGTCCGGGCCGCCGCGACCACGCTGACCTCGGGGGTGGTGCAGACCGGCTGCGCGGTCATCAGATCGGCCGCGGTCACCTCGCCGTCCGGGCCCGCCTGCGCCGACTCGGGCGCGGGCAGCAGGCTGGCCGGGTCATCCTGCGCGGCCAGGGTGCGCAGCAGGTCGGCCTCCGAGACCACGCCGAGCGGCCGCCCCTCCGGGTCGACCACGGGTACACCGGTGATGTCGTACTCGCTCAGCAGCGCCACGATCTCCCGGAATCCGGTCTCGGGCGAGACCAGGACCACGGGGCTGGTCATCACGGATTCGACGGTGGCATGCCGCACGCCGGTTCACCTCGTCAACGATGCTGGTCCGACCAGGCGCGGATCGTCCTGACCGGTTTACCGGCAGCATCCCCCGACCCGGCGCAAATAGCCAGGGGCCAAGGGGCCGAACGGACGGGACCTTGGGCCTCGGCCCACGAACACGCTTCCGACAGGCGGGGCCGGAGCCCAGCCGCTCAACCCGTGACCGTCGACCGACGGGACAGCTCCCGCTCGTAGTCCGGCAGCTCGACGCCGCTGACCCGCTTGCCCAGTTCCAGCATCCGGTCCAGCGCCCAGCGCCGGTTCAGCAGCGCGTTGCGGAACCGCAGCCCCGCCGCCGTGCGCGGGGCGAGGAAGGGCCCGGTCCGGTCCCCGCCCTTCTGGCAGCCCCGGGCGTAGCCGCGCAGCAGTTTCTCGTACCGGTCGAAGGCGGTCCGGTGGTCGCCGCGCGCCCGGGCGAGCTCGCCGGCGAGGACGTAGGCGGCCACCACCGCCGTCCCGGTGCCCATGCCCCCGATGGTCGCGCCGCAGGCGGCGTCGCCGATCAGGGCGATCCGGCCGGTCGACCAGACGGGCACGTCGGCACGGCTGATCGAGTCGAAGTACAGCTCGGGAGCCGCGTCCAGGGTCTCCAGCAGGTACGGCACCCGCCAGCCGAGGCCCGCGAAGGCGGCCCGGACCAGTGCCCGCTGCGGCGCCGCGTCGTGGCGGTCGTAGGGCAGCTCGGGCGAGGCGAAGAGGCAGAACGCGCCGGCCCGGCTCGGATCGCGGTGGGCGGCGCCGACGGACATCAGCCGGCCGGGTACGTTCAGGCCCACTCCGCCGACCGGCAGCCCGAGGTCGTTCGGCAGCTGCCAGGTGGCCGCGTAGTAGCCGAGGTGGCGGACGTGGTTCCGCTCGGGGCCGAAGGCGAGCCGGCGGACCGTGGAGTGCAGTCCGTCGGCGCCGATCACCAGGTCGAACTCGCGCGGCGCCGCGTGCCGGAAGGTGACCCGGACCGCGCGCGGGGTCTCTTCCAGCGCCGTGACCGAGTCCCCGAAGACGTACTCCGCACGGGTGCTGCTGTGCCGGTGGAGCAGCTGGGCCAGCTCACCGCGCGGCACCTCCAGGTCGCCGCCCGCGAATTCGGCGGGCAGGTGCAGCAGTCGGCGCCCGTCGGGTCCGACGAAGGTCATCGGGCTGCCGCCGGTGCCGACCGCGCGCAGTTCCTCCAGGACGCCCATCCGCTCCAGCACCGTGAGGTGGGTGCGGCCGCGGAAGTCGACGTCCTGACCGCCGGCGCGCAGCGCGGGGGCCAGTTCGACGACGGTCACCTCGAAGCCGTACCGGGCCAGCCAGTGGGCCAGCGCGGGACCGGCGATGCTCGCGCCCGAGATCAGGACCTTGGTGCTCATGGAAACCGCTCCGTCCGGAGGTCAAGAAACTGTGTCTGGCGGACACTGTTTGTTGCTGTGTACGGTAGACACAGTTGGACCGGCAGGGCAAGCCCCCAGGCGGGCGCCCGGTTCGGAGCACGGACAGCCGCCGGGAGACCCCGGACGGAACCTCAGGGCGGGATCCCGGGGCGGGATCCCAGGGCGGGATCCCAGGGCGGGACCTCAGGACGGGAGCGGACGGATGACCGAGGCGGCGAACGACGCGGTGCGGCTGCTCTGGGGACCGCCGGCCAGGCCGACCCGGGGGCCGAAGCCGGCCCTCAGCCTGGAGCGGATCGCCGCGGCCGGGGTCGAGGTCGCCGATGCGGAGGGCCTGGGCGCGGTCTCCATGCAGAAGGTGGCGGGGCTGCTCGACTTCACCAAGATGTCGCTCTACCGCTACGTCCCGGGCAAGGCCGAACTCATCGCCCTGATGGTCGAGTCGGCCGTCGGCCAGCCGCCGGCGGCGCCGGAGGGCACCGGCTGGCGGGACCAACTCACCGCCTGGGCCCACCACTTGGCCGACTCCTTCGCCCGGCACCCGTGGCTGCTGGACGCCACGGTCGGCCCTCGGGTGCTCGGTCCGCGGGAACTCGCCTGGCTGGAACGGGTGGTGGCGGCACTCGACGGCCACGGGCTGACCGGCCCCGAGCGGATGGACGCCGCCGTCCTGCTCACCGGACACGTGCGCGGGATCGTCGCCCAGTCCCGGGCCACCGGCCCGGCCGGCAACCCCGAGACCGAACTCCTCGCCGCCCTCGGCACCGTGGTCCAGGAGCACGCCGACCGCTTCCCCGCCGTCGCCGCCGCCATGGCCGATCCGGCGGGCCGTGACCAGGCGCTGGAATTCGGCCTGGAGCGCATCCTGGACGGCCTGGCCGCCCTGGTCGAACGCCGCACGAGCGCCGGCTGGTCCGGTCCGACCCGCTGAGCCACCTCAGTCGAGCCGATCCCCGGCAGCCTCGCCTTCACCGCTGCGGGCACCCCGCACCGGCCCCGCCCGCACCGGGAAAACCGCTCGAACCCCCGCCCGCCCGCTCGCTACCATCGCGCCCCATGGCGATGTTCGTGCACCTGACCTCCGCGGCCAACGCGCCGCGCATCCGCCGTGCCGGAATCCGCGCCGACAGCTGGGGCCAGGGCGGGGCACGCGGGGTGTACTGCTTCCCCGTGCTGCCCTCGTACACGCTGACCCACCAGTGGCTGCGCGAGCTGGCCCGGTTCGGCCCCAAGGGCGCACTCGTCGCGGTGCACATCCGGCTGGACGACGACCAGGAGGTCCTGGCCGGGCACTACGGCGACCGCGCCCGGGGTGCCCAGCGGCCGGTCAGCGCGGCCGAGGCGGTCCGCCGGATCGGCGCGCAGGCCGACCCCCGCGGGTGGGAGGTGTTCCTGTCGCGCGCGGTGGGCGCCCGCGAGGTGCACCGGATCCGCGCCGTGCCCCAGGTCTCCGGCTGGCGCTACGTCCCGGGCGCCCACGGCACCCGGCCCTGCACCTGCGCGGGCTGCCGGGTCGTCGGCGAGTACGGCAGCCGTCGGCTGCGCGAGCGCCACCCGCACCCGCTGGACGGCCCGCCGCCGCCCACCCGGGTGCTGCTCGCCCGGATCGCGGCGGCCGGCGATCCGGGCGATCCCGCCGAGCTGCGGGCCGCGCTGCACTGGTTCGGCCTGCGCCGCCGCGGCCCGGTGGACCGACTCGCCCGCCTGGCCTCCCACCCGGACCCGGAGGTACGGGCGGACCTGGTCTGGGCGGTGCGCCGCTGGTCCACCCCCGGCGTCGCCGAGCTGCTGGACGGTCTGGCGGACGATCCGCACCGGGACGTCCGGGAAGTCGTCGCGATGGCCCGGGCCGACTGAGTCCCGGGCCGACTGAGTCCCCCGGGACGCGGAGCCCTCCCGGACGCCGCCGCCGGCCGGCAGCGGCCGGCCGGAACCAGTCGGGAGCGGCCGCCCACGCGCCGCCGACCTGCGGAATCGCCCGTCGGCGTGCCCGTTCGGCCGATCCGGGTGATCATGGGACGAACCGCGTCTTCGGCGATTGGGCGCACCGGGCCGTCGGCCCGGGCGGCGCCCGGAAGGTGGACCGCGATGTTCCAGCTCCTGTGGATTCTGCTCATCGGCTTCGTGCTCGGCGTGATCGCCAAACTGATCCTGCGCGGACCGCAGTCGATCCCCTGGTGGCTCACCATGCTGCTCGGTGCCGCCGGGGCCTGGCTCGGCAACGCCGTCTCCGGCTGGATCGGCGTCCGGCACACCTCGGGCATCGACTGGATCCGTCACATCCTGCAACTCGCCTTCGCGGTCGCCCTGATCGCCTTCGTCTCACCCGCGTGGAGCAGGTCCCATCCGAGCCGCTGACCGGCCGGCGGCGGCGCCGCCCCCGTCGGAGCGCCGCACCGGCGGGGCACGGACCGACGGGGCACGGGCCGGTCCGTTCTCAGCCCGCCCGGACGGACCGGTTCGCACGCCGCCCGCGCGCCCGGACCGGGCCGAGCCGCACTCAGCCCACGTGCACCGCGGGCCGCCGTGACCGGTCCGGCTCGGCCTCCCGCAGCACCTCGCGGGTGACGGGCGCGATCTCGCCCTGCCCGAACAGGAAGAACCGCAGGAACTGGGCGAAGGGGTTGCCCTCGGTCCACTCGAAGTAGATGTGCGGCTGCTGCCCGGTGAGGTCGCGCACCTGGAGCAGCAGGGCGGCCAGCGCGTTGGGCACGCTGGAGCTCTGGAGCGCCAGCACCCGGTAGCGGTCGTGCAGCACCTCGCCACGCACGGTCAGTTCGGCCTCGAAGTCGGACGGGTCGAGCACGGTGACCTCGACGAAGACCAGGTCGTCCTCGGCCGGGATGTCGTTGTCCCGCCGGATCTGGTGGATCTTGTCGCGGTACTCGGCGAGGTCCCGGCTGTTCGGTTCGTTGGCGATCAGCCGCAGCGGCCGGTGCGTGTAGTCCCGGACGAACCGCGCCGCGACCTCGTCCAGCGCCACGTCGGTGACGCGCAGTTCGAAGGCGCGCTTGAGCCGGGAGAGGAAGGAGACCAGCATGATGCCGCCGATGAAGCAGGCGCCGATCTTGACGCCGTCCGGCCGCTCGGCGACGTTCACCACCGTGGTGTAGAGGAACACCGCGGAGATCGCCGCGAAGCCGATCCACCAGTGGTGCTGCCCGGCCCGGTGCGCGGCGATGGTGACGGCGATCGCGGCGGAGCTGATCAGCACCAGCACGCCGGTCGCGTAGGCGCCGCCCTGGGCGTCCACGTTGGCGTCGAAGATCCAGGTGACCAGGAAGGCGATCAGGGTGAGCACGATGACGGTCGGCCGCACGGCCCGGGCCCAGTGCGGGGCCATTCCGTAGCGGGGCAGGTAGCGCGGCATCAGGTTGAGCAGCCCGGCCATCGCGGAGGCCCCGGCGAACCAGAGGATGGCGATCGTCGAGAGGTCGTAGACGCTGCCGAAGGTGCTGCCCAGGTACTGGTGGGCGAGGTAGGCGAGCGCCCGGCCGTTGGCCTGGCCACCCGTCTTGAACTGGTCCGCCGGGATGAGCAGCGTGGTGATGAAGCTGGTGGCGATCAGGAACACGCTCATGATCACGGCGGCGGTGGTCAGCAGCTTGCGGGCGCCGCGGATGCGGCCGGTGGGCTTCTCCTCGGTGTCGTCCGGGTCGCCCTCGATGTGCGGCATCACGGCGACGCCGGTCTCGAAGCCGGACAGGCCGAGCGCCAGCTTCGGGAAGACGATCAGCGCGACGCCGATCATCGCGAGCACGTTGCCGTGTTCCACGGTCAGCGCGTCGGTCCAGTCGTGGAACACGTGCGGGGCCTTGAGCACGTGCCAGAGCCCGTTGGCCACCACCACCACGTTCAGCGAGAGGTACACCGCGACCAGCACCACGGCCAGGCCGATCGCCTCGCTGAAGCCCTTGAGGAAGACGGCGCCGAGCAGCGCGATCATGATCATGGTCAGGGTGATCTGCTTGCCGGTCAGGGCGGCGTGCAGGTGCGGGTTCTCCACCAGGTGGGCGCTGGCATCGGCCGCCGAGAGCGTGATGGTGATCATGAAGTCGGTGGCCGCGAAGCCCAGCAGGGTCAGGACGAAGAGCTTGCCCTTCCAGAACGACAGCAGCCGCTCCAGCATCGCGATCGAGCCCTGTCCGTGCGGGCTCTCCTGGGCGACCCGGCGGTAGACGGGCAGCGCGCCGAGCAGGGTGACGACCACCAGCACGATGGTCGCCAGCGGCGAGACCAGGCCGGCCGCGAGCGCGGCGATGCCGGGCTGGTAGCCGAGCGTGGAGAAGTAGTCCAGGCCGGTCAGGCACATCACCCGCCACCAGCGCTGGCCCTTCTCGGCCGGCGCCTCGGCGTGCGGGCCGGGGTGCTGCTTGGCCATGTCCGACAGGCCGTCCAGCAGCCAGGCCCGGAACCGCTCGCGCCGATCGGAGGGCGCCGCCCCCGGTCCGGCCGACCCCGACGAAACCACGTGCACCCCTGTCCACGACTGTCCACGACTCGGCCGGGCGCGCACCGCTCCGGCCCCCCGGCGGCCGCCGGACGGCGGGCCTGGTCAGGCTAGGGGACCGGTGCGCCGCCGCCGGACGGCGCGCGGGCCGACACGCCCGGGGTGCGCCCGTACGGCCCTGCCCGGCCGCGGACCGGCCACGACGGCGCTGCCGGGCCCCGGCGGCGCCCGGGGTCTGGCGAGGCGGTCTGCACGGACCTCGCGAAACACGCGAGGATGTCCGGGCGCACCGACACGGCGGGCCCGCGCGGCACAGCGGGCCCGCGCGGCACGACGCACGACCGGTCGGCACGACGCACCATCGGTCGGGCGGCGCACCCACGGACACGGGCAGGATCAGGAAGCGGGCCGGGAAACCGGCCGGAGAACACGGAGGTCGCGGTGGCGGAGCCGAGTCGGCGGAGGATCCTGGGCCTGGGCCTGATGGCGGCGGCCGTCACCTCCTGCGGCCCCCGCCACCCGGATCCGGCCGCCCCCGCCCCGCACCCGTCCGCCCCGGCGTCCGCCGCCGCTGCCACCGCCGGCCCCGCCCCGGGCACCCCGGAGAGCGAGCGGTCCCAGCCCGGCAACGCCGACTGGGAGATCACCGACCCCGGTCCGGACGGCGCCATCGAGGGCTTCGCCGACCGGGTCAGCGTGCTGCCCGGCGAGACCTTCGGCCTGCACGTGTCCACCCCGGCCGCCGCGTTCACCGTCTCCGCCTACCGGATGGGCTGGTACGACGGCGCCCGCGCCCGGCTGGTCTGGCGCCGCGAGCACGTGCCCGGCACCAAGCAGGCCGCACCGCACGTGGACCCGGTGACCCGCGCCGTGCTGACCGGCTGGCAGCGCACCCTCGCGGTGGACACCGCCGGCTGGCCCGAGGGCGCCTACCTGCTGCGCCTGGACGCCGAGGACGGCTCCGGCCGGCGCTACGTCCCGCTCACCGTCCGCTCGGCCACCACCGCGGGCCGGACCGTGGTCATGAGTGCCCCGGCGACCTGGCAGGCCTACAACGAGTGGGGCGGCTACAGCCTCTACAACGGCCCGACCGGCGGCCTGGCCACCCGTTCGCTGGAGGTCGTCTTCGACCGGCCGTACGACTACGACCACGGCGCCGGCCTGTTCCTGGTGTACGAGGCACCGCTGGTCGCCCTCGCCGAGCGGCTCGGCCTGCCGCTCGCCTACACCACCGGCATCGACGTGGCCCGTGAGCCCGGTCTGCTGGCCGGGGCGGGCGCCGTGCTGTCGCTCGGCCACGACGAGTACTGGTCGCCCGAGCAGCGCGCCCACGTGACGGCGGCCCGGGACTCCGGCACCAATCTGGCGGTCCTGGGCGCCAACTGCTGTTTCCGCCGGGTCCGGTTCGAGCCCACCGACCTCGGACCGGACCGCACGGTGGTCTGTTACAAGGACGCCTGGGCCCAGGACCCCGGCCACCGGGCGGGAGGCCCGGCGACCACCGACTTCCGGGCCGCCCCCGGCGCCGACCCGGAGAGCTCGATGCTCGGCGTCATCTACGACGGCTATCCGGTGGACGCCCCGTACGTGGTCACCTCGCCCGGCCACTGGGCCTTCGAGGGAACGGGCGTCGCCGCCGGGGCGTCCTTCCCGCACCTGGTGGGCGTGGAGTACGACCGGGTGAACACCGGCTTCCCCACCCCTCGCCCGATCGAGGTGATCGCCCACTCCCCCGTGGTCTGCGACGGCCGACACTCCCACTCCGACACCGCGTACTACACCGTGCCGAGCGGTGCCGGGGTATTCGCCACCGGGACGATGCGCTGGGTCGAGGCGCTGGAGGCGCGCGGCCCCGGCGGCGGGCGGGCCGACCACGGCATCGACTCGCACGCCGGTGACCTGGTCCGCCGGGTCACCGAGAACGTCCTGCGCGCCTTCGCCGCCGGGCCGGCGGGCCGCACCCGTCCGGCCCAGGACAACCTGGCGGCGGTCTACGGCACGGCGTAGCGGGCCCGGTTCAGCGGTCGGCGGGCGGGGTGAAGGTCTCCGCGGGGCCGAAGTCCGAGTAGTGCTCCTTCGTCACGACCCGCTGACCGGCGACCGCCGTGGACCGCGCGCCGCGGACCATCCGGCCGAGCCGGTCGATCCACAGGTCGCAGTCGGCCTCGTCCGGGCCAGCGGGCCCGTCACCGGGCGCATCGTGTTCGAACGGGTTCGCCCCCTGCCCGGAGCACCGGGAGGCTTGAGCCCCCGATACACTCACACGGTCCAACCACCAAAGATCATCAGGAAATCCGACCGGTACGGCAGCGTGCCGTCGGCACGGGCACGAGGGAAACAGAACATGGTCGAGGCCTCCCCCAAGGTCGTTGTTGTCGTCCCCACGTACAACGAGCGGGAGAACCTCCCGGTGCTCGCGGGCCTGCTCGCCGAGCTTCCGGTGCCCGACCTGCACCTGCTGGTGGTCGACGACAACTCCCCCGACGGCACCGGCGAGATCGCCGACAAACTCGCCGCGGACTCCGGCGGCACCGTGAGCGTGCTGCACCGCACCGAGAAGGACGGTCTCGGCCGCGCCTACCTGGCCGGCATGGCCAGGGCCCTGGACGACGGCGCCGACATCGTGGTGCAGATGGACGCCGACCTCTCCCACCCCGCCTCGGTGATCCCCACCATGGTCGAGACGCTGCTGACCGACGGCACCGCCGTGGTGCTGGGCTCCCGCTACGTCCCCGGCGGCTCGACCGCCTCGGAGTGGCCCTGGCACCGCAAGGCGCTCTCCGCCTGGGCGAACCTCTACGTCAACACGATCCTCAGCCTCGGGGTGAAGGACGCCACCGCGGGGTTCAAGGCCTGGCGGGCGACCACCCTGCGCGCCATCGACCTGCCGACCGTGCGCAGCAACGGCTACTCGTTCCAGGTCGAGATGAACTACCGGGTCGTCAAGCGGGGCATGACGATCCGCGAGGTGCCGATCCGCTTCGAGGAGCGGATCGAGGGCGCCTCGAAGATGAGCATGAGCGTCCAGGTCGAGTCCGCGCTCGCCCCCTGGAAGCTGCGCTTCAACCGCGACAGCTGACGGGCGCCGGCCCGGGCTGGCCCGGCCGGCCCGGGTCGACGCGGTCGTGTCGATGCGGTCGTGTCGATGCGGTCGTGTCGATGCGGTCGTGTCGATGCGGTCGTGTCGATGCGGTCGTACGGGTGCCGCACGGCCCGGCGACCGGTGTGAAGGACCGCCACGGGGAAAGAAGGGCGACATGGCCCTTCTCCCGGAGTCCCTCACGGACCTGGTCCGCCGCGGCGCCCGAGACCCCTTCGTGGTCCAGACCGTCCGGGCCACCGTCGCGGCCACCATCGCCTACGCGGTGGCGACGCGGCTCAGCAGCGAGCCCGCCCCGCTGACGGCGCCGCTGACCGCGCTGCTGGTCGTCCAGGTCACCGTCTACTCGACGCTCAAGACCAGCGTCCGCCGGGTCAACTCGGTGGTGGTCGGCGTGCTGATCGCGATCGGGTTCAGCGCCGTGGTCGGGCTCTCCTGGTGGAGCCTCGGGCTGATCATCCTGGCCTCACTGGTCGTCGGCCGCTTCGTCCGGGTCGAGGAGTTCGTCCAGGAGGTCGCGATCAGCGCGATGCTGATCCTGGGCGTCACCAAGCTCGCCTCGCAGGCCTGGGACCGGGTGCTGGAGACGCTCATCGGCGCCGCCGTCGGCCTGCTGTTCAACCTGGTGTTCGCGGCGCCGGTCTGGGTGGACACCGCCGGGGAGTCGATCGAGGACCTCGCCCGGCGGGCCCGCCAGCTGCTGCTCGACATCTCCGAGGAGCTGGGCCGCCCCACCCCGGTGGCCCGGGCCGCCGAGCGGCTGCACGAGGCCCGCCGGCTGGACCAGGCCATCGCCGACGTGGACGCGGCGCTGCGCCAGGCCGAGGACAGCCTGCGGTTCAACCCCCGGATCAGCGAGGGGCTGCTGTCCCGGCTGGTGCTGCGGACCGGGCTGGACACCCTGGAGATCTGCGTCGTGGTGATCCGGGTGCTGGCCCGCTCGCTGACCGACCTGGCCAAGCGCCGCGGGCCCGACGAGGAGCTCTTCCCGCCGGACGTCGCGGTGGGGCTGGAGGAACTGCTGGCGCACGTCGGCGGCGCGATGGTGAGCTACGCGGTGCTGGTGACCACCCAGGTGAGCCGCAACGCCGAGGAGGCGGAGGAACGGCTGACCGCCGAGCTGGCGGCGGCCTGGACCTGCCGGGACAACGTCGCCCAGGTGCTGCTGCGCAAGGTCCAGGAGCACCCGGAGGCCTGGCAGCTGCACGGTTCGATACTGGCCGAGGTGGACCGCATCCTGGACGAGATGGACCTGGAGCACCGCAGCCGGCGGCTGATGGAGGAGCTGGACCGGGCCTCGGTGGCGAACCGGGAACGGTTCTCCCGCTACGCCTGGCTGCGCCGCCTGGTGCGCGGTGAGCGGGCGCGCGACGGCCGGACGGCCGCCACGGCGGAGCACCCGGCGGCGTAGCGCCGGAACCTCCGCCGCGACGGGGCCGTGCTCAGGGCATCAACCAGGGCTGCTGCGGCAGCGGGTGGCCGGTCTCCAGGTAGGTCTTGAGGTTGGCGAGCACCGCCGACCAGCCCTGTTCGGAGTCCGCCCGCGCGGCCTCGTCGCCGAGGTTCTCGTGGGTGACGGTGAGCCGGGTGAGGTCCTGCCAGCCCTGGATCTCGAAGGTGACCCTGGAGGGCCACCCCGAGCGCTGCTCCTGCGGCCCGGCCCAGGTGGTGACCAGCCGGTGCGGGCGGTCGGCCGCCTCCACGCTGCCGATCACGTCGGCGATGCCGGAGCCGTCGGCCCGCTGGTGCTCCCAGGGCGCGCCGGGCAGCCAGGTGGAGACGTTGCGGTGGCCCCAGTAGACACCGGACTCGTCGGCGTTGGTGAGTGCGTGCCAGACCCGCTCGGGGGTGGCCCGCAGGTAGGTGATGCCGCGGTGGCTGAGGGCGGTCACGGCCTCACCCCTCGGCCGCGTCGAGCAGCGGCTGGATCTCGATCTTCCGCATCCGCAGCATGACCGCCATGACCCGGGCCGCCTTGGCCCGGTCCTCGTCGCCGACCAGGTCGAGCAGCACCCGCGGGGTGATCTGCCAGGAGAGGCCGTAACGGTCCTTGAGCCAGCCGCACGGGCCGTCCTGGCCGCCGTCGGCGGTGAGCTTCGCCCAGAGCTCGTCGACCTCCCGCTGGTCGTCGCACTCCACCTGGAGCGAGATCGCCTCGGTGAAGCGGAACTCGGGGCCGCCGTTGAGGGCCGTGTACGGGCGGCCGGCGAGCTCGAACTCGACGGTCATCACCGAGCCGGCCGGGCCGGGGCCGGCGTCGCCGTAGCGGGTGGTCTTGATGACCCGGGAGTCCGGGAACAGCGTGGTGTAGAAGGCGGCGGCCTCTTCGGCCTGGTGGTCGTACCAGAGGAAGGTGCTGATCTTCTGCATGCGCCCGACCGTAGCGGCGGGCCGCGACCGGACCGCCGAGCCACGGCCGGGGGTCACCGGATCGGCGCCCCCGGCCGGTTGACCACCGCTCAGTGCACCCAGCCCGCGTAGCGCTGGACGAAGCGCCGGCCGGTGTGGGCGGTCACGATGACGTCGTAGCGGCCCTGCCGGTCCAGCGGCCAGGCCAGGTCGGCCTGCTTGCCGGGCTTGACCCAGACGGTCTGCGCGCTGCCCGCGAAGTCGTTGGGCACGGCGGTGAAGGCCACGTCGGTCATCCCGTCGTTGGCCAGTTCCAGGGTCAGCTTGCGGTTGCCGCGCAGGTCGGCGGTGACGATCGGCACGCCGACGTCGTTCTGGCCGTCCTGCCCGTCGCGGACCACGGTGCCGGCGAAGCGGCGCACGAAGCCGTCCGGGCCGTGCACGGTGAAGTCGTAGCGGCCGCCGGTCGCGGCGGCGTCCCAGACGTGGCGGGCGGTGGCGCCGGGGGCGACGGTGTACGGGGTGCCGGAGAAGGGCAGCAGGATGTTCGGGTAGACGGTGTAGGGGAAGGCCACCGAGCCGTCGTTGCTCATCACGCAGGTGACCTTGCCGGTCTTCCGGTCCACCTCGACGTCGGCCCACGGCTGGTACGGCAGCGGGCGGTGCGGGCGCTCGCCGCGCTCCTGGACCGGCATCGCCTGGGCGCCGACCGCCGGCAGCGCCACACCGGGCAGCTTGGTGCCCGCGTCGGCCCTGGCCATCAGGGCCTTGGTGTCGGGCAGTGCCGGGATCGAGTGCTCCGGGGCGGCGAAGTCGAAGCAGCTGGTGAGGTCGCCGCAGACGGACCGGCGCCAGGCCGAGATGTTGGGCTCGGCCACCCCGGTGACCAGCTCCATGAAGCGCAGCACCGAGGTGTGGTCGAACACCTGGGAGTTGACCCAACCGCCGCGCGACCAGGGCGAGATGACCCACAGCGGCACCCGGTTGCCGAGGCCGATGGCCCGGCCGTGGGTGAACTCCTCGGGGGTGCCGGGCTCGGGGGTGGGCGGCACGACGTGGTCGAAGTAGCCGTCGTTCTCGTCGTACATCACCAGGAAGACGGTGTGCCGCCAGACCTCCGGGTTGGACATCAGCGACTTCAGGGCCTGGTCGACCCAGTGCGCACCGTAGGCCGGGCCGGCCTCCGGGTGCTCGGAGAACAGGTAGGGCGCGACCAGCCAGGAGACGGTCGGCAGGGTGCCGTCCTTGCAGTGGCGGTCGAAGTCGGCCGGGTCGAACTTGGTCATCGCGTTGACGTACCGCGGGTCGTCGTGCGGGAAGTCGTGGAACTGCTTGAAGTAGGAGAGCGCGTTGTCGTCGTAGTCGCCGGTGCGGTCGTCCTTGCTGGGGTTGTGGTAGACCCGCCAGCTGACGCCGGCCGCCTCCAGGCGCTCGGCGTAGGTGGTCCAGTCGGCGACGGGGTTGTCGGTGACCGGGGTGTTGTCGATCCACGGGCCGGTGGTGCCGTCGCGGCCGGGGCCCGAGGTGCCGGTCCACAGGTACAGGCGGTTGGGGTCGGTCGGGCCGGCCAGCGAGGTGAAGTAGGCGTCGCAGACGGTGAACGCGTCGGCCAGGGCGTACTGGTAGGGGATGTCGTCCCGGGTGAAGTAGCCCATGGTGCGCTCGCCCTTGGCGGCGATCCACTTGTCCATCGCGCCGTTGTTGATGGCCTGGTGGCCGGTGGCCCAGTCGTGCGGGAGGCCGCCGGCGTTCTGCGCGTTGTACTTGGCGGTGTCCATCCGGTACGGCAGCATCACTCCGCCGTCGCTGCGCCGGCTGTCGGGCTGGCGGAACACGTCGGTGCCGTCGGGGAATTGGAGCGCCTGCTTGTCGCCGAAGCCGCGGACGCCGGACAGGGTGCCGAAGTAGTGGTCGAAGGAGCGGTTCTCCTGCATCAGGACGACGACGTGCCTGACGTCCTTGACGGTGCCGGTGAGCGGGGAGCCGGGCTTGGGGCCGGCGGCGGGGGCCGGGGCGGCGGCGGCCTGGGTGGCCGCCAGGCCGGTCAGGGCGGTGGCGCCGGCGGCCGCGGTGGCGCCGACGAAGGTGCGGCGGGAGAGCTCGGGCATGGCGAACTGGCCTCTCGGGGCTGGTGTTTGGGGAGCCTGGGCGCTCGGAGTCAGGGGGCTCGGATCCGGCTGGTTCGGAGCTGGAGGGGATGGTCCCGGATCCGGCGGGTTCAGAGCTGGAAGGTGGCGACCGCGGCGGCGGTGTCGGAGGGCCACTCGTTGGCGGCGGCGCCGGACTCGGGCTGCGGCCAGTCGGCGACCAGGGTGTGCGCCTCGACCAGCTTCAGCGGGCCCGCGTACTGGACGTAGTCGATGCGGTCCTGGGGCTCCGGGCGCTCGCCGCGCCGCTTGCGGGTGGGCGACCAGGTGGTGCCCGGGGCCTTGACCGGGTCGCGGTTCTCCTCGCGGAAGGTGTCGGTCAGCCCGGCCGCCTGGAGCGCCACGGTGACCGGCCAGGCGAGCGCGCCGACCCCCTGGTGGGCGGCGGCGGTGGCGGCCGTCCAGTCCCGGTGCGAGGGCGAGGAGAGCGCGCCGCCGAGCACCACCGGGGTGCGCCGGGCGATGTCCGCGCGCACGGCGGCGGCCAGCGCCTTGGCCTGCTTCAGCCGCGGCGAGCCGTTCTCGGCGGCCACCACCTCGGCGGCGGTCCGGCCGTCCTGGACGGCGTGCGGGCCGTAGCCCGCCTCGTCCAGGTGGGCAGCCCAGAAGCGCACGGTGCGGCCGCCGGGCAGCCGGAGGGTGGCCGCGGCGGCGGGCAGGTCGGCGGTCGGCGGGGTGATGTCCGTGAGCGGGTGACGGCTGAGGATGCCGACGCTGCCCGGGCTCTGGTAGGCGTACCAGCCGAGGGCGTCGGCCAGGGTCGCGGCCCGCTCCCCCGCGGTCTCCTGGAGGGCGAGCACGTCCAGGCCCTGGGCGAGGACCACCCGCAGCTGCTTCTCCAGCGCGTCGGTGTGGGCCGCGCCCGCGTCGTGGAGGTTCCAGCTGGCGACCTTGAGCCGCGGCGCGGTGGCCGGGTCCACCACCGGGACGAGGACGGTGACGGTGTCGGTGGCGCCCGCGCTGTCCTTGACGCCGACGACGACCACCTCGGGGGTCTTGCCGGGGGTGGCGGGCGCGGTGCCGGTGAGCGTGCCGTCGGCGCTGACGGAGACCCAGGCCGGGCCGCCGACCTTGCGGTGGGCGGCGGAGCCGGGCGGGTTGCCGGCCGGGCGGGACCAGAGGCCGCCGAGCTTGACCGTCACGGCGGCACCCGGGGCGACGGGCGTGGCGGTGAACGCGTCGACGGCGGCGTGCGGGCGGACGACGACGGGCTTGGGGCGGAAGTCGAACGGCTCGGTGCGGGCGAGGATGCCGTAGCCATCCTTGGCGAGCAGGTAGGCGGTGTACGGGCCGCCGGTCAGCGCGGAGGTGTCGAGCTGGACGTCTCCCGAGGTGCCCGGGGTGTACTTCCACAGCAGCGAGCCGCCGTTGCCGGGCTGGCGGCTGCCGTCGTAGATGCCGACCCAGTTCTTGGCGTCGGGGGCGTCGGTGGTCCAGCGGAAGGTGAGCCGGTCGCCCTCGGTGGGGTTGCCGGAGGAGCTGAGCGTCAGGGTGCTGCCTGTGGCCACGGTTGTCCTGTCCGCCGCCCCGGGCCCGGGCCGCCGGGGGACGGCGCGCCGGTGACGGGTACGGCTGGTCACGGGGCTGGGAGAAGGAGGCGCGCACAGTTGGCTGTACAACTGCGGGCGGGCCTCATTCACCCGAAGCCCGGCGACCGGTGCGTGAACGACGCATGACGGCGTGTCGGGCGGTGCGGGAACTTCGTCGGGCACTCCGCCGGGGCCCGACGACACACGCCGAGGACACGCCCCGACGACACACGCCGAGGGCCGCGGCGGACGCGACCACCGCGGCCCTCGGCGGACCGTGCTACCGAAGGGCGCCCGGGCGGCCGCCCCCGTGTCGGGCCAGGGTGTCAGGCCAGGGCGAGGAAGAGCTTCTCCAGCTCGGCCTCGCTCATCGGCGGGGCGCCCTCCTCGGCACCGGCCATGCACTGGCGCATGCCGCTCGCGACGATCTTGAACCCGGCCCGGTCGAGCGCGCGCGACACGGCGGCGAGCTGGGTGACCACGTCCTTGCAGTCCCGGCCCGCCTCGATCATCGCGATCACTCCGGCCAACTGGCCCTGCGCGCGACGCAGTCGGTTCAGGACCGCGCCGACCGCCTCCTCGTCCACCTGCATGTCGGGCCCGCCTTTCACATCGACTCCCGATGGACAAGTGTACCCGGCGGGGTATCCATTCCCGGGTGGCGAAAGCCGTGCCCCCGCCGCCGCCCGTCCCGGGTGCGACTCAGCGGCGGGCCAGGCGGCGCTCCCCGCCGGCCCCGGTCGCGTACGGGATCTCGTAGTGCGCGAACACGGCGGGCTCGTCCTCGACCGGCAGCACGTCGTCCGTGCCGATCGCGGGAGCCTGCTTCACCTGGTTGCGCGGGTGCGCCACCCGGACGTAGTCCGGCCCGGCCACCGCCCCGTCCAGCGGGACGAACACCAGGCGGCGCCGGCCGGCGAAACCGAGCGTGACGGTGGCGAAGAACGGCTCGTCGCTGGCCGTCTCCACGTAGACGGACTCCAGCGAGCCGATCCGGCGGCCCTTCTCGTCGAGCACGGCGCGGCCCCGCCACTCACGGATGTCTGCCATCGCGATTCCCACCGCCCGACCTCCCGTCCCCGGTGCTTCCACTGCCCCGGCCTTCCATCCTGCGCCGGGGGCGGCGGGGGCGCGCGGCGAGCCCGCGGGGCCTTCCCGCCCGGCGGACCCCGCCCGACGAAGCGGTCCCGCCCGACGAAAGGGACATACGGGGAGGCCCGAAAGGGACATACGGGGGTGACCCGGCCAACCGGCACCAAGGCCGTGACCAGGGCTTTAGGCTGTCGGCCAGCAGGGCCGGGAGCGGGTCGAGCGGACCCACCGGCGGGGTCCGGGGCGGAGAAGAGGGCGACCGTGGAGCACGAGAACACGTGGGAGTCGGGCGGGGGCAGGATCCCGGCCGATCTTCGGCCCGAGATCCCGCACCCGGCCCGGATGTACGACTACTACCTGGGCGGCAAGGACAACTTCCCCGCCGACCGCGCCGCCGCGGAGACGGCGCTCGCCGCCAATCCGGAGTTCCGCTCCACCGCCCGCGCCAACCGGGGCTTCCTCACCCGCGCGGTGCGGTACGTCGCCGACAGCGGCATCGACCAGTTCCTCGACATCGGCACCGGCATTCCGACGGCCGGGAACACCCACGAGATCGCCCGGAGCGCCAGACCGGACGCGCGGGTCGTCTACGTGGACAACGACCCGATCGTGCTCAGCCACGCCCGCGCCCTGATGGCCGGCTCGGGCCCCGGCCGCACCACCGTCATCCAGGCCGACCTGCGCGAACCCGCGGCGGTGCTGGAGGCGGTCCGGGAGGCGGACCTGCTCGACTTCGCCCGGCCCGTCGGACTCGTCCTCGCAGCCGTGCTGCACTTCCTGCGGGACGAGGACGAGCCGTACCGGGTCGTCGCCACCCTGCTGGACGCCCTGCCCTCCGGCAGCCACCTGGTCCTCTCGCACGGCACCGCGGACTTCATCCCGGCCGAGATCCGCGACCGGGTCACCGGCGTCTACGACAAGGCCACCGCGCCCCTGGTCGGCCGCTCCCGCGAGGAGGTCCTGGCCTTCTTCGAGGGCCTCGACCTCCTCGACCCCGGCGTGACCACCGTCCCGCTCTGGCGCCCCGGGACGGCCCCCGCACCCGGCGCCGACCGGGTCAGCATGTACGGCGCGGTGGCCCGCAAGCCCTGAGGCCCGTCGGCACGGCTGCCCAGGTATCCGACGTCCGCGTGCCGCGGACGATCCCACGCCGGACGCCGCGGCCGGCCGCGCCGGATTCCGCACAGTGATCCAGACCACCTTGAGCGGAACCGACCGCCCGGTGAAGGATGGACGGTTCGAGCACGTCAGTTGTGGCGGTTCCGGCGAGAACCGCGTGATCGGGGAGGCCGTATGATCATCGCCCGCGAAACGGAGTTCGACCGCGACGAGGTGTTCGAGCTGTACGACGCGGTGGAGTGGAAGGGCTACACCAGCGACGTCGACAAGCTGATGCGCGGCCTGGCCAACTCCCATCTGGTCGTCACCGCGCGCGACGAGTCCGGGGACCTGCTCGGGCTGGCCCGCACCGTCTCCGACGACGAGGCGGTCTGCTACGTCCAGGACGTCCTGGTCCACCCCCGCCACCACCGCGAGGGCGTGGGGCGCGCGCTGATGGAGCACCTGATGGACCGCTACGCGCACTGCCGGTTCTTCCTGCTCTCCACCGACCACGAGTCCACGCCGGAGGGCGTGCGCAACCACGCCTTCTACCGTTCCTTGGGCTTCCTCTCCTACGAGGAGAAGGAGATGTCCGCCTTCGGGCTCCGCCGGGTCCGCCCGCCGCGCCCCGGAGCGGAGCGGGGCCAGGGCTGACCCCGCCCCGCTCGCCGTCGGTTCTCGCCGGCCGCCCGCTCGCCGTCCCTCCGAAGGCCCGCTCAGGCCGGACGGCCGGGGGGCACCAGGCCGGTCTGGTAGGCGATGGCGACGAGCTGGGCGCGGTCGCGGGCGTCCAGCTTGGACATCGCCCGGTGGACGTGGGTCCGGACGGTGAAGGGGCTGACGAACATCCGCTCGGCGATCTCCTCGTTGGTGAGGCCGGTGGCGGCCATCGACATCACCTCGCGCTCACGGGCGGTGAGGACGGACAGCCGCTCGCTCGCGGGGGTGGCGGACGCCTGATCGGGCTGGGCCAGCAGCTGGTCGATCACGGCCCGGGTGGCGGCGGGCGAGAGCAGCGGCTCGCCCGCAGCGACGGTGCGGACGGCGGCGAGCAGCTCGTTCGGGTCGGCACCCTTGCCGAGGAAGCCGCCGGCGCCCGCGCGCAGCGCCTGGGCCACGTACTCGTCTATCTCGAAGGTGGTGAGGATCAGCACCCGGGTGCCGGCCAGCTCCTCGTCGCCGCAGATCTCGGCGGTGGCGCCGAGGCCGTCGGTGCCGGGCATCCGGATGTCCATCAGCACGACGTCGGGCCTGGTGGCCCGGGCGAGCTCGACGGCCTCCCGGCCATCGGCGGCCTCGCCGACCACCTCCATGTCCTCCTCCGCCTCGATCAGCATGCGGAAGGCGCCGCGCAGCAGGGCCTGGTCGTCGGCGAGCAGTACCCGGATGGTCATGCGTGGTCCCTGTCCTCTCGAACGGCGCGGTCCGCTCGGGCGGCGCGGTCGTCCTGTCCTTCGGCTGGTGTCGGGCGGTCGGCGTGGTCGGCGTGGTCGGCGTGGTCGGTGCGGTCGGCGTGGTCCGTGTCGGTGCGCACACTCCGGGCGGTGAGGTCAGCGCCGACGACGCGGGCGCTGAGGTCGTCACGAACGGTACGGGCCGCCCGGGCCACGTCGGCGGCGGTGAGCGCGGCCGCGGCCTGGGGGCCGTCGTCCCGGGCGCCGGTGCGCAGCGGCAGTTCGGCGACGACCAGGAAGCCCCCGTCGGGCCGCCGGTCGGCGCTGAGCCGGCCGCCGACCGCCCCGGCCCGTTCGCGCATGCCGATCAGGCCGAAGCCGCTCTCGCCCGGGGGGTGCTGGGACCGGGGGACGGCCCGGGGGCGGCCGGTCGCGGTCGGCCGGCCGTTGGCGACGCTCACGGCGACCCGGGTGCCGCTGTAGGCCAGGGTGACCTCGGCGTCCGCCCCGTGGGCGTGCTTGGCCACGTTGGTCAGCGACTCCTGGACGATCCGGTAGGCGGTGAGGTCCACACCGGGCGACAGCGGGCGGGCCTCGCCCTCGACGGTGAGCCGGACCGGCAGGCCGGCCCGCTCG
The DNA here is from genome assembly GCF_042792155.1 of Kitasatospora sp. NPDC056651. Lineage (NCBI taxonomy): Bacteria > Bacillati > Actinomycetota > Actinomycetes > Kitasatosporales > Streptomycetaceae > Kitasatospora > Kitasatospora sp. NPDC056651. The sequence continues at coordinate 21,893 of NZ_JBHTWX010000134.1, forward strand.
AAGGTGCCGATCAGCTCGGGCAGCCGGTCGAGGCCGGGGGCGGGTTCGAGCGGGGCGGGCTCCTCGGCGCGGCGCAGCAGGCCGACGGTGGCGCGCAGCTCCTGGAGGGCCGAGCCGGTGGCGTCGGTGATGTGGCTGAGCACCTCGCGGGCCTTGACGGGGTGGCGGTCCATGAGGTGGACGGCGATGGCGGCCTGGGCGTTGGCCAGGGCGATGTGGTGGGCCACGACGTCGTGCAGGTCCCGGGCGATCCGGATCCGCTCGTCGGCGACCCTTCGGCGGGCCTCCTCCTCGCGGGTGCGCTCGGCCCGTTCGGCGCGCTCCTCGATGGCCGCGAGGTGGACGCGGCGGTTGCGGATGGAGTCGCCGAGGGCGCCGGGCAGCAGGGCCCAGGCCACGACGCCGATCCGTTCGCCGATCGCCCCGCCGGGGCCCAGCAGCAGGGAGGTCCCGGTGAGCAGCACGGTTGTGAGGACGGAGACGCGGAAGGCGGTCGCGCGGTCGGTACGGACGGCGAGGAAGTAGAGCGAGAGCAGCAGAGGGGCGGACAGCATCGGGGTGAGCCGGGGGGCGCTCCAGACGAGCAGCATGGTGCAGAACAGGGTGAAGAACACCACTGCGCGCGGCCGACGGCGGTGGAAGAACACCGCGACTGCTGAGACGAGCGCGAGGACGCAGGTCATCGGGTCGACCTTGACGAACTTCCCGGCGGCCTGGTCGGTGGTGGCGCCGAGGGCGGTGATCACGATCAGGGCCACCCCTCCGGCCGCGTCGAGCAGCCGCGGATGGTCGCGGCGCAGGCGCTGCCAGGTGTCGCTCATGCTCGTGCTCTCCGGGTCGGGGGGCTTGGTCGCGCCCTCGCCGGGCGGCGCCAGTTCGTGCCGCGCCGGCCCGGCGAGGGGGCGGCGGGGTGCGGTCGGGGGCCGTCGCGCGTGCGACGGCCCCTGACGTCAACGGTAACGGTTGGGCTCGAACCGGTGTCCGAGCCGACCGGTGCCGGACCCGGCCGGTGCCGGGCAGGCCCGGGTTCGCGCCCGGCCCGGCCCCGCGCGACGGCGGGCCGGGCCGGGCGGTACCTCGTGTCAGACGGTGACCGGCTCCCGGTCCGGGGTGGACTCGGGGGCGGCGGCCTCCAGCTTGCTGCCCTCGACGTCCACGTCGGGTATCAGCCGGTCCAGCCAGCCCGGCAGCCACCAGGCGCGGCGGCCGAGCAGGGCGAGGACGGCCGGGACGATGGTCATCCGGACGACGAAGGCGTCGAAGGCGACGGCGGCGGCGAGGCCCAGACCCATCATCTTGATCATCGGCTCGCTCATCCCGATGAAGCCGGCGAAGACGGCGATCATGATGAACGCGGCGGCGGTGACCACCCGGGCGTTGTGGCGGAAGCCGGTGACGATCGCCTCGTCGGGGGACTCGCCGTGGACGAAGCCCTCGCGGATCCGGGTCACGAGGAAGACCTCGTAGTCCATGGCGAGGCCGAAGACCACACCGATCATGAAGATCGGCATCATGCTCATCACCGGGCCGGTCTGCTCCACGCCGATCAGACTGGCCAGCCAGCCCCACTGGAAGACGGCGACCACGGCGC
>NZ_JBHTWX010000135.1:0-23378 GCF_042792155.1 Kitasatospora sp. NPDC056651
GCCCCCCCCGCGCGCGGGGCCCCGGCGTATCCCCCCCCCCCCCCCCCGCCCGGTCGGTTCTCCCGTCGGTCAGCCGTTGCCGAACGGCGCCGGCGCCGAGGCCGGCGCGGTCACCGGGACGGACTTGGTCGGCAGCGGGTTCGGCAGCCCGGTGCCGTTGCCGTTGCCATTGCCGTTCCCCCCGGGCGACGCCCCGCCGCTCGCGCTCCCCGTCGAGTTCCCGGTCGGCGTGTGGCTCGCGGACTCGGTCGGCGTCGGGCTCTGCGAGTGCCGGCCCGAAGTCGGCGACGGCGACATGTTGTTGCCGTTGTTCCAGGTGTTGTTCCCGGTGCTGCCGGGGTCGGTCGGCTGCTGCTGCGGCTTCTTGCTGCCGGAGACCGAGGCCGGCGGGCTCGGCAGGCCGCTCTGGGCCGCCGGCGCGGACGGCTCGGTGGTGCTGACCGCCGGAGGCGGCGTCGGGTTCACCTCCTGGGTCTTGTCGCCGAAGCCGCCGAGCGCGAACGCGATGCCCGCACCGGCCGCGACCAGCACGGCGACCGCGCCGGCCACCCAGGCCCACGGCCCGCGCCGCCCGCCGGCGTCCCCGCCGTCCTCGACCGCGCCGTCACCGCCGTACGGGCCGCCGGCCGCCAGGTAGGGCGAGACGGGCGCCTGCGGGCCGCCCGTCGAGTAGGGCAGCACGGACGTCTGGTCGCCCGGGCGGACCGCGCCGAACGCCGTGGTCGCCGCCTGGTCCGGCCGGAGCACCTGGGTCGCGCCGGTGTCGCCCGCGGCCCCGCCGACCCAGCCGGCCCCGGCCGCGCCGTGCATCTCGCGCAGCGCGTGCTGCACGTGGGCGCGGAACTCGTCGGCGTCCTGGAAGCGGTCGTCCGGGTTCTTGGCGAGCGAGCGCAGCACCAGCGGGTCGAGCCCGGCCGGCACCCGGCCGTTGACCTGCGAGGGCGGCACCGGCGGGTCCTGGACGTGCTGGTAGACCACCGAGAGCGGGGTGTCGCCGGTGAACGGCGGGCGCAGCGTGAGCAGTTCGTAGAGCATGCAGCCGGCCGCGTACAGGTCGGAGCGGTGGTCGACCGGCTTGCCGAGCGCCTGCTCGGGCGAGAGGTACTGCGGGGTGCCCATGACCATGCCGGTCTGGGTCATCGTGGTGGCCCCGCCGGTCAGCGCCCGGGCGATGCCGAAGTCCATCACCTTGACCGCGCCCGCGTTGGTGATGGACACGTTGGCGGGCTTGATGTCGCGGTGGACGATGCCGTTGCGGTGGCTGTAGGCGAGCGCCTCCAGCACCCCGGCGATGATGATCAGCGCCTGGTCGACCGGCGGCGCTTCCTCGTCCGCCAACAGCTCGCGGACGGTGCGGCCCTCGACCAGTTCCATCACGATGTACGGCGTGGACTCGTCCCCGACGTACTCCTCGCCGGTGTCGTAGACCGCGACGATCGAGTGGTGGTTGAGCGCCGCGACGGCGTGGGCCTCACGGGTGAAGCGCAGCCGGGCGACGTCGTCCTGGGCCAGCTCGCCGCGCAGCAGCTTGACCGCGACGGTGCGGCCGAGCCGCACGTCCTCGGCGGCGAACACCTCGGCCATGCCGCCGCGCCCGAGCCGGTGGGTCAGCCGGTAACGGCCGTCGCCGACGGTGCTCAGCGGTACGACGGTGCCGCGGCCCGGAGTGTGCGGGCCGCCGGCGACCGGCGGCAGTGCCGAGGTCGCGGCCTCGCTGCCGGGCTCGGGGATCCTCGGCGTCCCGCCGGTCCGGCCGACCGCTCGGGCACCCGCCTCTTCGTCCGGCTGCTGCGTCTGTGCCATCGCTCCTCGCCCCGGGCGTTCGCTCGGATCGCGGTGCCCTGTCGCTTACGTATCCCCGAACGCTACCGCTTCCGACGGACGACCGTGGTACCCCGGAACCGGTCGGAAGTCGTCAGAGCAGGCCGTCGCGGTCGGCCGCGAGGTCGACGACCAGCACGTTCGCGGGGCGCTCCGCGTGGCCGACCTTGCCCGTCGTCTTCTGCTGGGCGCGATCGACCACGATCGCGATGATGATGCCCGCGAGCACCAGCACGCCGACGATGATCCCGACCACCACCACCGCCGTGGAGCAACCGCCGCCGGTCGACGCCTTCGGCTGCTGGTACGGCGGCATCGGCTGCGGCGGCGGGGTGTGCGCGCCCTGCTGGTGCCCCCCTTGTCCGTACTGCGCGTGGGGGTGCGGCACCTGCGGCTGGGGCTGCGGCGTCCGGTAGGCCGGCGGCGGGGTCTGGTACTGCGGCTGCGGGGTCTGCTGGAGCCCCCCTTGCCCGTACTGCGCGTGGGGCTGCGGCGTCCGGTAGGCCGGCGGCGGGGTCTGGTACTGCGGCTGCGGGGTCTGCTGGAGCCCCCCTTGCCCGTACTGCGCGTGGGGGTGCGGGGTGTGCGGCGCCTGCGGCTGCGGCGTCTGCGGGGCGGCGTGCACCGAGCGCGGGCCCTCGTTGATCACCAGCGGGGTGCTGGCCTCCAGCTTGTGCCCGCTGCCGCCGTTCCTGGCCGCCGCGATCAGCCGCTCCGCCTCGTCGCGCATCGCCGCCGCGCTCTGGAACCGGTGCGCCGGGTCCTTGCGCAGCGCCTGGGCGACGAAGGCGTCCACCTCGGGGGTGACCGAGCGGTTGAGGGCGGAGGGGGCCGGAGGCTCCTCCTGGACGTGCTTGTAGGCGATCGAGAACGCCGAGTCGCCGTCGAAGACCAGCTGCCCGGTGAGCATCTCGAAGAGCATCACGCCGACCGAGTACAGGTCGGAGCGGGCGTCCACCGGCTTGCCGAGCGCCTGCTCCGGCGAGAGGTACTGCGGGGTGCCGACCACCATGCCGGTCTGCGTCATCGACGTGACGCCGGATTCCAACGCGCGGGCGATGCCGAAGTCCATCACCTTGACGTTGCCCTTGCGGTCGAACATGACGTTGCCGGGCTTGATGTCGCGGTGCACCAGGCCCATGTCGTGCGAGGCCTCCAGCGCGTTCAGCACACCGACGGTGACCCGCAGGGCCTGCTCGGTCGGCATCGCGCCGTACTGGCCGATCGCCTCGTTGATCGACTCGCGCAGGCCCATGCCGTCGATCAGCTGCATGACGATGTACGGCGTGCTGGAGCCGTCCGGGGCGACGTCCTCGCCGCTGTCGTACACCGTGACGATGTTGGGGTGCTCCAGCCGGGCCACCGCCTGGGCCTCGCGGCGGAAGCGCTCCTTGAACGAGTCGTCCCGGCCCAGCTCGCTGTGCATGCTCTTCAGCGCGACCTGCCGGTCCAGCACCCGGTCGTGGGCGAGGTGCACGGAGGCCATGCCGCCCTCGCCCAGCAGCCGCTGCAGCACATAGCGGCCGTTGCCCAGGGAGAAGCCCTCGACCGCCGCGTTGCCGTGCTCGCTCATGGTCCTCTGCTCCCCCTCGGCGCGGCCGTGCTCGCCGCAGCCTGACGTTCGGTCTCGTCCGTGCGTGGTGGGCCCGGCTCCGTGCGTGGTGGGCCCGGCCCGCTGGCCCGGCGGGCCCGTCGCGGCGGGTTCCACCGGCCGACGACAGGGGTCAGGGTATCGGCTCGTGCCGACGGTGATCGGTCCAGGTCCGCTCCGGCCCCGGTCCCGGAACGGGAGCGCCGGGCCCGGCCGCGGCGGCCCGGACCGGGCGGGGACCGTCGTGGTACGTCCGGTCCGACGGCGCTCCGCGCGGACCGGACGTACCCACCGGCGGGCACCGCCGGGTGCGGTTACGGGCGGGTGTGGTTACAGGTAGGGGCGGTTACAGGTAGGTGCGGTTACAGGTAGGGGCCGGAGCGGACGCCGCGGCCCGGATCCTCCTCGTCCGCCTCACCGCTGTGCAGACCGGGCGGCAGCGCCCGGCGCATCTGCTCCAGCTGGGCCCGCGCCGCCATCTGCTGCGCGAACAGGGCGGTCTGGATGCCGTGGAACAGGCCCTCCAGCCAGCCGACCAGCTGGGCCTGGGCGATCCGCAGCTCGGCCTCGGTCGGGATCGTGTCGTCGGTGAACGGCAGCGACAGCCGCTCCAGCTCGGCGACCAGCTCCGGGGCCAGCCCGAGTTCGAGTTCCTTGATGGAGCTGGCGTGGATGTCCTTCAGCCGCACCCGGCTCGCCTCGTCGAGGGGCGCCGCCCGGACCTCCTCCAGCAGCTGCTTGATCATGCTGCCGATCCGCATGACCTTCGCCGGCTGCTCGACCATCTCGGTCACCGGGAGTTCACGCGGTACGTCGTCCTCGTCGTCCCCGCCCCCTGCCGCGCCGGCGAACCCCTGGCCCACGGGCAGCCCGTCCGGTCCGACGATCAGCACCTTCTGGCCGTCCTGCGACTGCCCGCCGGTGGCCCGGAAGGGCTCCTGCGACGGGCGCTCGTTCATCGGATTCGTCATGAACCACATTCTCTCTCACTGGGGTTGGTCGGGCGGAAGCCCCCGGTCGTCCCGCCGCCCTGCGACACCCCCTGACGGAAGCCTGCCCCCGGCTCCCCGCCCGGAACCGCTCCCGGACCCACACCGGATCTCCACGGCCGGACGGCGGGGTCAGGGGCGGGCCGCGCCGGGCGCACCGCGGCTCAGCCCTTGCGCAGCCGCAGGCCGATCAGCCCCAGACCGACGCCGATCAGCCCCAGACCGACGCCCAGCGGGAGCTGGGTGGTGGAGGCGTCCTGCCAGTGGGCGGGGAAGAGCACGGGCACCGGGGCGGCGGCCGCCACCGGCTGTCCGACGGGTGCCGCGGGGGTGTCCGGAGCGGCCGGGTCCGGAGCCGCCGGGGCCGGAACGGCGGCCTCGCCGGGGGCCCCGGCGTCCGCTGCCTCGCCGCCGCTCTCCGGCTGGTCGGCGTCGACGCCCTGGTCCGGGGCCTGCTCGGGCGCCTGGTCCGGGGCCTGCTCGGGCGCCTGCTCCGGCGCTTGCCCGGGGGCCTGCGCCACGGCGGCGTCGGAGCGCTCGGGCAGCGAGGCCGGGCGGTGGCGGTGGACCCGCGGGAAGTCACCGCCCGGGTAGGGATGCGGCGCCGACCGCCACGGCCGCCCGTCCGCCGGCCGGGAATCCGACTCGTCGTCGCTCCCGGGGTCGGCGGCACTCCCAGGGTCGATGGCACTCCCGGAGTCGGCCTCCGCGCCCGGCCCGGCACCCGGATCGGCACTCGCCCCCGCCCCCGGCACCGGGAAGGCCCTCGGCACCGGGAACGCCGCCGTCGAGGGCAGCGCCACCGCCGCCGAAGCGGCGGCCAGCGGAAGCGCGAGCCCCAGCACTGCCGCCGCCAGCAGCCGCCGGGCGCGGCCCGGAGCGGCGCGACGGGGGGTACGACGGGGGGTGCGACGGGGGGTACGACGGCGGTGCGGCGCGGCGGGCAGCGGCCCGAGGAACGCGTGCGGTGATGCGGCCACGGTCGGAGTCCTTCCGACGGCCGACGGCGCCCGGGGGCGGGATCGGCGGCGGGACTGCTCCGGACCAGGCTCGCACGCCCCGGCCGTCACGGCATGTCGGACGCTCCACGCCCTTCCGTGCCACCGCCCCGGCCCCCGGGCCCGGGCGCTCAGGCCCGCAGCACGACCTTCCCGACCTGCTCCCCGCGCTCCAGCACCCGGTGCGCCTCGGCCACCTCGGCCAGCGGCAGCACCCGGTCCACCACCGGCTTCACCACCCCGGACTCGACCAGCGGCCACACGTGCTCCCGCACCGCCGCCACGATCGCCGCCTTCTCGGCCAGCGGGCGCCCGCGCAGGTTGGTGGCGATCACCGCCGCGCGCTTGCGCAGCAGCGTGTTGAGGTCGAGTTCGCCCTTCACCCCGCCCTGGAGCCCGATGATCACCAGTCGCCCGTTGACCGCCAGCGCGTCCACGTTCCGCTGGAGGTACTTGGCGCCCATGATGTCCAGGATCACGTCCGCCCCGGCCCCGCCGGTGGCCTCCCGGAGCGCCTCGACGAAGTCCTGCTCGCGGTAGTCGATCAGGATGTCCGCGCCCAGCTCGGCGCAGCGCGCCAGCTTCTCCGGACCGCCCGCGGTCACCGCGACCCGGGCGCCGACCGCCTTGGCCAGCTGGATCGCCATGGTCCCGATCCCGCTCGCGCCGCCGTGCAGCAGCACCGTCTCGCCGGGCCGCAGGTGGGCGGTGAGGAAGACGTTGGACCACACCGTGCAGGCGACCTCCGGCAGCGCCGCGGCCTGCTCGGCGGACAGCCCGGCGGGCCGCGGCAGCAGCTGCCCGGTCGGCACCGCGACCAGCTGCGCGTAGCCGCCGCCGGCCAGCAGCGCGCACACCTCGTCGCCGACCGCCCAGCCGGACACCCCGGGCCCGAGCGCGACGATCCGCCCGGCGCACTCCAGCCCCGGATGGGGCGAGGCGCCGGGCGGCGGGTTGTAGAAGCCCTGCCGCTGGAGCAGGTCGGCCCGGTTGACGGCGGTGGCCGCCACCTCCACGAGGACCTCGCCCTCGCCGGGCACCGGGTCGGGCACCTCGGCCCAGACCAGTGCCTCGGGACCGCCGGGTACGGGAATCGTCATCGCATGCATGCCCCGAACCTACTGCGGGTCAGGGCGCTCGCGGGCGCGGCTCAACCGGTCGGGGTGACTCCGCTGGACTTGATGACGATCACCCGGTCGGTGAGCTGGAGCACCGCGGCCTCCGGCTCGGTGTAGTTGAGCACCCGACGGCCCCGGACCACCGCGACCACCAGGTCCGCGCAGTCGCGCGGGCTGTGCCCGGCCTCGGCCCGGGTGACCGGGCGCTCCACCACGTCCAGCCCGTTGCCGTACGTCAGCAGGTCCTCCATCACCGCCCCGGCGTGCGGGCTGAGCATCGACAGCCCGAGCAGCCGCCCGGCCGAACTGGAGCTGGTGACCACCACGTCGGCGCCGCTCTGCCGCAGCAGCGGCGCGTTCTCGTCCTCCCGGACGGCGGCGACCACGGTGGCGGCCTTGTTCAACTGGCGCGCCGTCAGCGTGATCAGTACCGCGGTGTCGTCCCGCTCCGGCGCGACCACCACCCGCGCGGCGTTGGGCAGCGCGGCGCGGATCAGGGTGTCGGTGCGGGTGGCGTCGCCGACCACCCCGACCAGGCCGTCCCGCGCGGCGTGGTCGATCACCTTGCGCTGCGGGTCGACGACGACGATCTCCTCCTTCTTCACCCCCTGTCCGAGCAGGGTGTCGACGGCGCTGCGGCCCTTCGTCCCGTAGCCGATGACGACGGTGTGCTCGCGCACGGTGGACCTCCAGCGGTTCAACCGCCATTGCAGGCGGGTCCGTTCGGTGAGCACCTCCAGGGTGGTGCCGACCAGGATGATCAGGAACACCACGCGCAGCGGGGTGACCACGAAGATGTTGGTGAGCCGGGCGCTGTCGCTGAACGGGGTGATGTCGCCGTACCCGGTGGTGGAGAGCGTCACGGTGGCGTAGTACGCCGCGTCCAGGAAGCTGAGCCCGCCGCCGGCGTTGTCGTTGTAGCCCTCCCGGTCGACGTACACGATCAGCGTGGTGGCGACCAGCACGGCGAGCGCCAGCAGCAGCCGGGAGCCGACCTGCCGGACGGCGGGATCGGCCCGCCGGGCGGGCAGCACGATCCCGGCGTCCGCCCATGGTTCGGTGCCGGGCGCCAGGTTGCGCTTCAGACGGTTCACGGCACCTCCAGCAGTTCGACCGGTTCCCCCGCCGCCGCCCCGCCGGGCGGCACCACCGCCAGCGCCTCGGCCCGGGCGAGCCCGCGCAGCATCGCCGGCCCGTCGAAGGCCAGCGGTACGACGCCCCCGGCCGTCCGCCGGACCGGCTGGAGCCGGGTGTCCGTCCGGTGCCCGGGCAGCGCCGCCGCGGCGGGCGCGAGGACGGGGGCGCCGGCCGGCCGGCCGGCGCGGGCGTGCAGCAGCGGCAGGACGAGGGTGACCATCCCGGCGACGGCGGCCAGCGGGTTGCCCGGCAGGCCCACCAGGTGGCGGCCGCCGGGGAGTTCGGCGAGCAGCATCGGGTGCCCGGGCCGGACGGCGACGCCGTCCACCAGCAGCCGGGCGCCGGCCTCGGCGAGCGCCCGGTGCAGGAAGTCGACCGGCCCGGCGGCCGTGCCGCCGGTGGTGACGACGAGGTCGTCGGCGGAGTGCCGCAGCGCGTCCCGGAGCAGCGCGAAGTCGTCCCGGACGTACCGGACTTCGGCCGGGTCCGCGCCGACCGCCCGCAGCCAGGGCGGCAGCAGCGGCCCGAGCGCGTCCCGGACCAGGCCCGGCCCGGGGACGCCGGTGGTGCGCAACTCGTCGCCCAGGACCAGCAGTCCGACCTCCGGGCGCCGGTGCACCGTCAGCCGGTCGTGGCCGCTGGCGGCGGCCAGACCGAGCACGGCCGGGCCCACCGGCGTACCGGACGGCAGCAGCTCCTCGCCCCGGCGGCACTCCTGGCCGCGCGGACGGACGTCCTGGCCGGTGGTCAGCGGCCGCGGGCCGCGGTCGTGCAGCAGCGTGCCGTCCGGCCGGCCGTGCTCACGGCGCAGCACGGCGGTGGCGCCGGGCGGCAGCTGGGCGCCGGTGGCGGTCTCCACGGCGGTGCCGTCGGCCAGCGGCGCCGGCTCGGCCCCGCCGGCCAGCACCCGCCCGGTGACCCGCCAGGGACCGGGACCGGCCACCGCCCAGCCGTCCATCGCGGAGGTGTCGAAGGCCGGCAGGTCGGTCAGCGCGCCGAGCGGCTCGGCGAGGGTGTGGCCGAGCGCCTCGGCCAGCGGGACGCCGACCCCGGGCAGCGGGCGCAGCCCGGCCCGGCGGGCGGCCTCCCGGGCCCGGGGCCAGCTCAGCAGGGCGGGAGCGGTGGACGGTGCGGCCACGGTGGTCTGCCCGACCGCGCTCACGACTCGCCCGGCGCGCCGGCGGCGCCCCAGCGCTCGGCGAGGGCCTCGGTCCGCCGGGTCGCCTCGGCGACGGCCTCCGCCCCGCCGCCCCGCTGGGCGGCCGCGTAGCCGACCAGGAAGGCGGTCAGCGGCGCGGCCGGCCTGGCCACTCCGTGCGCGACCACCCGGGCCGCGTCGAGCAGACCACGGACGTCCACGTCCAGGTCGATCCCCAGGTCGGCCTTGACCTCGGCGATCCAGTCATCCAGCGTGCGCTCCATGCGCCCATGCTGCCCGATGGGTGGTTTCCCCGAGGTGTTGGCCCCGTGTGCGGCGCGCGTCGTTTCGCTCACACGCCGGTGAGGGTGGCGGTGCGGGCCCGTGGCAGGCTCACCGCCGGTCGCGTTCGCGGGCCTGTTCCAGGTCCTCCCAGGTGTCGCAGTCGTAGGCGACCTGGTCGGTGTCGGCCACCCGCGGCCCGCTCAGTCCGCCGAGGAAGCGCCGCAGCGACTGGCCCGCCGGGTCGCCGAGCGCGGCCAGCGCGGTGCGCAGCGCGGCGGTCCGGTAGGCGGCGGCGAGCGGCTGGTCGCGGCCGCCCGCGTCGACCAGGACGGCGGCGTCCCCGTGCGTGCCGGCCTCGTCGAGGGCGGTGACCAGCCGTTCCACCGTCCGCCGGTTCAGGAACGGCAGGTCGGCGGCGAGCAGCAGCACGGTGTCCGCGGTGACGAGGTCGAGCCCGGCCGCGACGGCGGCGACCGGCCCGCCGCCGGGCGGACGCTCCCTGGTCCAGCGGACTCCGGCCCGCACGGTGGGCCGGGCCGGGCCGACCACGACGGTGGTCCGGGCGCCCTCGCAGGCGGCGAGCACCCGGTCGAGCAGGGTGGTCCCGCCGATGGTCAGGCCGGGCTTGTCGGCCCCGCCGAGGCGCCGGGCGGCCCCGCCCGCCGGGACGATCGCGTCGTACGGCGTCATGCGGCCAGTATCCGCCCGCGCTACCGCGCCTCGGGCTCCCCCTCGGCCCCGGGCTCCGACCCGGGCTCCGGCTGGGACTCCGACCCGGACTCCGGCTGGGGCTCCGACTCGGCCGCGCGGGTGGTGTTGGCGGTCGCGCCCAGCGACAGGAAGGCCGGCAGGGTCAGCTCCCCGTACCGCTCGTTCATCGCCGTGACCAGCGCCTCCGAGTCGTCCGGGTGCTCGGCCAGCAGCCGGTCGAAGTCCTGGAGGTACTCGCCGGTGAAGCCCAGCACCCGGGCGGCGTCGTCGCCCTGGTCCGGGGCCCGGTGGCCGGCGATCACCCGGTCCGCGCCGAGGTCGGCGATCCGGCCGAGGTTGTGCCCCCAGGTGGTGCGCTGGGCCGGGGTGGTGTCGGCGGTCCACAGGTGGGTGCCGTTGGCGACGAAGTCCCCGGCGATCACGGTGCGGATGCTCGGCACGTGGACGACCGTGGAGTCCCCGCAGTCGGCCTGGCCGAGCAGCAGCACGGGGATCACCTGGCGGTCCAGCATCAGCGGCTGCGGCAGCAGCGGGGCCGGGATCAGCGGGTGGTCCGGGATGTCGTCCCCGTACACCGGCTTCCACTGGGCGACCTTGGCGGCGACGGTGCGCCGGATCGCCTCGACCACGGCCGGGGCGGCCAGCAGCTGCGCGTCGGGGAAGAGCCGCAGCACCTCCTCGGCGCCGAAGTAGTGGTCCGGGTGCTGGTGGGTGACCACGACGGCGAGCAGGCGCCGGCCCTTGCCCGCGACCCACTCGGCCAGCTGGCGCCCGGCGCTGCGGGTCAGCTGGGCGTCCACCAGGATCGCGGTCCGCTCGCCCATGATCAGGGTGGAGGTGGCGAAGAAGGCCGACTCGGGGCCGGTGAAGACGGCGGTCTCCAGCGGCCGGGCCGGCTCGGCGCCCTCGTTCGGCACGGCACCCGCCACCGGCCCGGCGGCCTCGGCGGGCCCACCGGGGACGCCCGGCCGGTGCTGGGCACGCTCCGCGCCGGCGCTCTCCTCGAACGGGGACGACGTCACGGGCTGCTCCCTCTGGTCGGCGGTCTGATTACCTGCGCCCTACAGCATGGGAGTACCGGTGTCCGATTGCGCGGGAGGCGCGCCCGGCGCGGCACGCGTTCCGGCTCACGTCACACCGTGCCCCGGACGGGCGAGGGACCCGCCCGCCGGTTCGGCGGACGGGCCCCTCGGAGGGCTCGGACGGCCCGGTCAGCGCTTCGCGGCGCCCCGGCGCAGCCGGGCCAGCCGGTCGGTGACGCCCCAGGTGGTCACCCGCCACAGCGCCTCGACCACGATGCTGCGGCTCATCTTGGAGGCGCCCAGCTCGCGCTCGACGAAGGTGATCGGCACCTCGGCGACCTTGAACCCGGCCTTCACCGTGCGCCAGGCCAGGTCGACCTGGAAGCAGTACCCGGCCGAGGCGACCTCGTCCATGCCCAGGCCCAGCAGGGTCTCCTTGCGGAACGCCCGGTAGCCGCCGGTGACGTCCCGGATCGGCACGCCCAGCATCAGCCGCGAGTAGGTCGAGCCGCCGCGGGAGAGCAGCAGCCGCGACTTCGGCCAGTTCACCACCCGGCCGCCCGGCACCCAGCGCGAGCCCAGCACCAGATCGGCGCCGTGCAGCGCGCCCAGCAGCCGGTCCAGCTCCTCGGGCTGGTGCGAACCGTCCGCGTCCATCTCGACCAGGACGTCGTAGCCGTTGTCGATGCCCCAGCGGAAGCCCGCGAGGTAGGCGGCGCCGAGGCCCTCCTTGCCCTTGCGGTGCATCACGTGGACCTGCGGGTCCTCGGCGGCCAGCTTGTCGGCCAGGTCACCGGTGCCGTCGGGGCTGTTGTCGTCGGCGACCAGCACGTGCACCTCGGGCACGGCGGCGCGGACCCGGCCGACGATCCGCTCGACGTTCTCCGCCTCGTTGTAGGTCGGGATGATCACCAGGACCTTGCCGAGATCAGCAAAACTCTGCTGGTTCACGGTCACGTACAAACCTCTCGGCCGATGACGGGGGGTCTCGGAACACCGTCGCCCGCACTCTGGAACGCGGCTCCACCGGCAGCCTGCCGGGGATCACCTCGGCGGACAACTGCGCGCAGGGCGGAGGCTACTGCGTCCTGGCATCCTACTACCGCACCGGGAACCGGCGCTCCGGCCATGGCACTCCCACTGGATGCCCACCGTTTCCCCTTGGGTGACACCGTTCGGCTAGGGTCGTTCCCTTGCCCGTGCCCGGACCGCCCGCACCGCCGGGCCGGCCCGGCGCTCCGGACTCGGGACGTCCGGGGCCGCCCAGACAGCGAAGGAGTAGGACCGCGCGCATGGACAGGCTCGTCAACACCGTCCGCCCGTACGCCTGGGGGTCGCTCACCGCCCTGCCCGAGCTGCTCGGGCAGCGGCCGACCGGTGAACCGCAGGCCGAGCTGTGGATGGGCGCCCACCCCGGCGCCCCGTCGCGCGCCGACCGCGGCGCGGGCCCGCACCGGCTGGACGAGCTGATCGCGGCCGACCCCGAGGGCGAGCTGGGCGCCGCGAGCGTGGCCAGGTTCGGACCGACCCTGCCGTTCCTCTTCAAGGTCCTCGCCGCGGGCATCCCGCTGTCGATCCAGGCCCACCCGACGCTGGCCCAGGCCCGGGCCGGCTTCGCCGCCGAGAACGCCCTCGGCATCCCGCTGGACGCCCCCGAGCGGAACTACCGCGACGCCAACCACAAGCCCGAAATGGTCTGCGCACTGGGCGAGTTCGAGGGCCTCTGCGGCTTCCGCCGGCCCGCCGAGGCGGCCCGGCTGCTGACCGGGCTCGCGGTGCCCGGGCTCGCCCCGGTGATCGACCGGCTGACGGCCGGGGGAGAGTCCGAGGCGCTGCGCGGCGCCCTGACCGCCGCCCTCTCGCTGGACGAGGAGACCGTCCGGCGCACCGTCGAGGTGCTGGCGCTCACCGATCCCGACGGGGAGTACGAGCCGTACGCCCGGATCGCCAAGGACTTCCCGGACGACCGCGGCGTGGTCGCGGGCATGCTGCTCAACCACTTCCGACTGCGGGCCGGCGAGGCGCTCTACCTGGGTGCCGGGGTGCCGCACGCCTACCTGTCCGGCGTCTGCGTCGAGCTCCAGGCCAACTCCGACAACGTGCTGCGGGCCGGCCTCACCCCGAAGCACATCGACGTTCCGGAGCTGCTGGAGGTCGTGGTCTTCGAGGCCGGCACCCCCGAGCCGGTGCGCCCGGCCGCGGTCGAGGGCACCGCGGGCGAGGAGCTCTACCCCGTCCCGATCGACGAGTTCCGGCTCTCCCACTTCGCGCTGGACGGCGTCGAGCGCGAGATCGACGGCCGCACCCCGCAGATCCTGCTCTGCACCCGGGGCACCGCCCGGCTCACCGCCGCCGACGGCACCGTGCTGGACCTGGCCCGCGGCCAGTCCGCCTTCCTCCCCGCCACGGGCACCCCGACCCGGCTCTCCGGCACCGGCGGCACGCTCTTCCGCGCCACGGTCACCGTCTGACGTCCCCGGGGCCCGGAGCCGGGGCCCGGGGTCCCGGACAGGGCCTAGCTAGTCCCGGGTCATGTCGACGAAGCGCGAGTAGTGGCCCTGGAAGGCCACCGTGATGGTCGCGGTCGGACCGTTTCGGTGCTTGGCGACGATCAGGTCGGCCTCGCCCGCACGCGGGGACTCCTTCTCGTAGGCGTCCTCGCGGTGCAGCAGGATGACCATGTCGGCGTCCTGCTCGATCGAGCCGGACTCGCGGAGGTCGGAGACCATCGGCCGCTTGTCGGTGCGTTGCTCGGGGCCACGGTTCAGCTGGGAGAGCGCGATGACCGGGACTTCCAGCTCCTTGGCCAGCAGCTTGAGATTACGGGACATGTCCGAGACCTCCTGCTGGCGGTTCTCGGCCCGGCGGGAGCCGCCGGACTGCATCAGCTGGAGGTAGTCGATGACGATCAGCTTGATGTCGTTGCGCTGCTTGAGCCGGCGGCACTTGGCGCGGATCTCCATCATCGACAGGTTCGGCGAGTCGTCGATGAACAGCGGCGCCTCGCTGACGTCGGGCATCCGGCGGGCGACCCGGGTCCAGTCGTCGTCCGTCATGTTCCCGGAGCGCATGTGGTGCAGCGCCACCCGGGCCTCGGCGGAGAGCAGGCGCATGGCGATCTCGTTGCGGCCCATTTCGAGCGAGAAGATCACGCTCGGCAGCTTGTGGTGGATCGAGCAGGCCCGCGCGAAGTCCAGCGCGAGGGTGGACTTGCCCATCGCGGGGCGGGCCGCGATGACGATCATCTGACCGGGGTGCAGCCCGTTGGTGAGCGCGTCGAAGTCGGCGAAGCCGGTCGGCACGCCGGACATCTGGCCCTGGCGGGAGCCGATCGCCTCGATCTCGTCGAGGGCGCCCTCCATGATGTCGGCGAGCGGCGCGTAGTCCTCGTTGGTGCGCTGCTCGGTGACGGCGTAGATCTGTGCCTGGGCGGCGTTGACGATCTCGTCCACGTCGCCCTCGGCCGCGTAGCCCATGCCGGCGATCCGGGTGCCCGCCTCGACCAGCCGGCGCAGCACCGCGCGCTCGTTGACGATCTGGGCGTAGTACTCGGCGTTGGCCGCGGTCGGGACGGAGTTGACCAGGGTGTGCAGGTAGGAGGCGCCGCCGACGCGCTGGAGCTCGCCGCGCTTGGTCAGCTCGCCGGCCACGGTGATCGGGTCGGCCGGCTCGCCGCGGGCGTAGAGGTCGAGGATCGCGCCGTGGATCATCTCGTGCGCGGGCCGGTAGTAGTCGGCCGGCTTGAGCACCTCGACCACGTCGGCGATGGCGTCCTTGGAGAGCAGCATGCCGCCGAGGACGGACTTCTCTGCGTCCAGGTCCTGCGGGGGGACGCGCTCGAAGCCGTCCGCGCCGCCGTCGCCGCCGTCCTCGTCCCGGCGCTGCCAGCCGCCCTCCGACCGACCGCCCTTGCCGTCCTTCCGGAAGCCGCCCTTCTGGAAGCCGTCCTTCTGGAAGCCGTCACCCTTCTGGAAACCGTCGCGCTTCTGGAAGCCCTCGCGGCCACCGTCCTGGCGCCCCTCGGCACGGCCGCGCGAGACCGGCAGCCGGTCACCGGGGCCGTCCGGGAAGGGTGCGTCGTCGAAGGCGCCGGCCGGGAAGGGATCCTCGGCGTTCTGCCAGTCGTCCTCCGGCGGCGGGGCGTCGTGGTCGTCGTACTGGGGGCCGGTCACGCGTGTTCCCCGATCAGCGAGTGGTGCGAAGTTGGAGCGGGCCTTGCCGGTGGCTGGATGGAGCGGATCCGCTCCTCTTTGTACGCCACGGCCCCGACAAATCGGACGCCGGGGCGGTGGGAGTGTCGGGCGGAGGGGCCCACGCTAAGGCGCCGGACGCCGTTGCGCCAAGACGGTTATCCACAGGGGGTGTGGATGAACGGCCCTGGCCTGTGGAGAACTGCCGCAAAGCTGTGGACACCCCTGTGGACGTCCCTGTGGATAACCGGACGATCGATCCACCGTCAACCTGCTGACCTGGGATTACCACTTCCCGGGCCTGTGCATGAGAAATTCTTCACACGCCTCCGAACGGCTGTGGGCACAGAGCGGGCGAACCGCGTCGCTCAGAGTTTCGAGTAATAGGCATCTGCCACTTACATCCATTACCTGTGGATGAGTAGCCTGGAGCCCATGACCGCCTCGTCCCCCACCCCGGCCTCCCGCCGCCGGCACGACCGGGAGATCCTCGCCCTGGCCGTCCCGGCCTTCGGCGCGCTGGTCGCCGAACCCCTCTTCCTGATGGCCGACTCGGCGATCGTCGGCCACCTCGGCACCCCCCAGCTGGCCGGGGTGGGCGTCGCCTCCGCCGCGCTCTCCACCGCGACCGGCGTGTTCGTCTTCCTCGCCTACGCCACCACCGCGGCGGTCGCCCGCCGGATCGGCGCCGGGGACCGCCGGGGCGCCGTCCAGCAGGGCATCGACGGCATCTGGCTCGCCCTGGGCCTGGCCGTCCCGGTGGTCCTCCTCACCCTGCTGCTGGCCCCCTGGGTGGCCGACGCGCTGGGCGCCTCGGCGACCGCCGCGCCGCACGCCGTGACGTACCTGCGGATCAGCTCCCTGGGCATCCCGGCGATGCTCGTGGTGCTGGCCGCCACCGGGGTGCTGCGCGGCCTCCAGGACACCCGCACGCCGCTGGTGGTGGCGGTCGCGGGCTTCGCCGCCAACATCGGCCTGAACGTCGGCCTGGTGTACGGCGCCGGGCTCGGGGTGGCCGGCTCCGCCTGGGGCACCGTGCTGGCCCAGACCGGGATGGCCGCCGCCTACCTGGTCGTGGTGGTCCGCGGCGCCCGCCGGGAGCGGGCCTCGCTGCGGCCGGACGCGGCGGGCATCCGGGCCTGCGCGAAGGCCGGCGGCCCGCTGCTGGTCCGGACGATCAGCCTGCGCGCGGTGCTGATGACCGCCACCGCGGTGGCCGCCCGGATCGGCGACGACCAGGTGGCCGCCCACCAGATCGCCATGGTGCTGTTCAACTTCCTGGCGTTCGCGCTGGACGCCATCGCGATCGCCGGCCAGGCCATCATCGGCCGCTGCCTGGGCGCCTCGGACGTCCCGGGGGCCCGCGCCGCCACCCGGCGGATGGTCGAGTGGGGCGTCGTCTCCGGGCTGGTGCTCGGCCTGCTGGTGGTGGTCGCCCGCCCGCTGTACGTCCCGCTGTTCACACCCGACCCCTCGGTCCGGGCCCAGCTGGACACCGCCCTGCTGCTGCTCGCGCTCACCCAGCCGGTGGCCGGCCTGGTCTTCGTGCTGGACGGCGTGCTGATGGGCGCCGGGGACGGCCCGTACCTGGCCTGGGCCGGGCTGGCGACCCTGGCGGTGTTCGTCCCGGTGGCCCTCGCGGTTCCGGCCACCGGCACCGGACTGGCCGGGCTCTGGTGGGCGATGAACCTGTTCATGCTGCTCCGGGCCGGCTTCCTGGCCTGGCGCGCCCGGGGCGGCAAGTGGCTGGTCACCGGAGCGGTGCGCGGCTGAGGCGCCCCAGGGGCCGCCCGGGAACGACCGGGGGCCGCCCGGGAACGACCGAGGGCCGGACTCCCGGAGGAGTCCGGCCCTCAGGCCTTGGAGCTACGGAGCTCAGGCAGCCACGACGGCGACGTCGAGGTTGGCCACGACGTCCGAGTGCAGCTTGACCGAGACCTTGTGGGTGCCCACGGTCTTGATCGGCGAGGCGATCGCGACGGCGCGCTTGTCCACAGCCGGGCCGCCGGCGGCCTTGATGGCCTCGACGACGTCGGCCTGGGTCACCGAGCCGAACAGACGGCCGGCGTCGCCCGAGCGGACGGCCAGCTTGACCTGGACGCCCTCGAGCTTGCCCTTGACGTCGTTGGCGGCGTCCAGGGTCTGGATCTCGTGGATCTTGCGGGCGCGACGGATGGCGTCGACGTCCTTCTGACCGCCCTTGGTCCAGCGGATGGCGTAGCCACGCGGGACCAGGTAGTTGCGGGCGTAGCCGTCCTTGACCTCGACGACCTCGCCGGCGGAGCCGAGACCCGGCACCTCGTGCGTGAGGATGATCTTCATTACTCGGTCACCCTCTCTTAGCGCGCGGTGCTGGTGTAGGGCAGCAGCGCCATCTCACGGCTGTTCTTCACGGCCGTGGCGACGTCACGCTGGTGCTGGGTGCAGTTGCCGGTCACCCGACGGGCACGGATCTTTCCGCGGTCGGAGATGTACTTCCGCAGCAGGTTCGTGTCCTTGTAGTCAACGTAGTTGACCTTGTCCTTGCAGAAGACGCAAACCTTCTTCTTCGGCTTGCGAGCAGGCGGCTTCGCCATTGTGTGCTCCATTTGGGGTTCACGGCCCGGCGGGCGTCCGGGGACGCCGGCGGCCGGGCCGCACGAAATCTGTCAGCTCTTAGAACGGGGGCTCTTCCGAGTAGCCGCCGCCACCGCCGGACGGGGCACCCCAGCCGCCGCCCTGGTTTCCACCGGACGGGGCGCTGGAGGCCCAGGGGTCGTCGGAGGGGCCGGACTGGCCGCCGCCGGAGTTTCCACCCCAGCTGCCGCCGCCCTGCTGGCCACCACTCTGCTGGCCGCCCCAGCTACCGCCCTGGCCGCCGCCCTGCTGGCCGCCGAAGCCGCCACCGGGACCGCCGGACCGGTTGGCCCGGGTGACCTTGGCGGTCGCCGAGCGCAGGCTCGGGCCGACCTCGTCGACCTCGACCTCGAAGACCGTCCGCTTCTCGCCTTCCTTGGTCTCGTAAGACCGCTGGCGCAGTCGGCCCTGCACGATGACGCGCATGCCGCGCTGCAGCGACTCGGCCACGTTCTCCGCCGGCTGCCGCCAGACGTTGCACGTGAGGAAGAGGCTCTCGCCGTCCTTCCACTCGTTCGTCTGACGGTCGAAGGTGCGGGGGGTGGACGCGATGCGGAACTTCGCGACCGCCGCACCCGACGGGGTGAAGCGCAGCTCGGGGTCGTCGACGAGATTGCCGACGAGGGTGATGACGGTCTCGCCTGCCATGGTGGTGATGACCTCTCGGGAAGATGTCCGTTCACCGCTGTTTCACGTGAAACAGCGGACGCGAGCTACCCGAGACCCGAAGGCCTCAGAGGTGGCTCAGTGGGTGTCCGGGCGCAGGACCTTGGTCCGCAGAACCGACTCGCTCAGGCCCATCTGGCGGTCGAGCTCCTTGACGACCTCAGGCGTGGCCTTCAGGTCGATGACCGAGTAGATGCCCTCGGACTGCTTGTTGATCTCGTAAGCCAGACGGCGACGACCCCAGGTGTCGACCTTCTCCACCTTGCCGCCGCCGTTGCGGACGACAGTGAGGAAGTTCTCGATCAGGGGGGAGACAGCGCGCTCCTCGACCGAGGGGTCGAGGATGACCATCACCTCGTAGTGACGCATGGGTAACCCACCTCCTTTGGACTCAGCGGCCACGGTCTCTCCGTGGCAGGAGGGTTGTGCGTAGCGTCGGCACCGGTGCGCTACCGACTCCGGCCCACCGTAGCGGCCGGGTCGGACAGTCGGCCCCGCACCACCCGGATCGGGTGTCGCCCGGAAGAGGGTGCAAGGGGGCACAACTACACCAGTGCAGACGGCACAGCCTACCTGCACCCGGACGGACGAACAAAACGCATAGGGGTTGTGAGACCGGCCCAACCGCCGCAATCTGGACGGAACGGGATTCCTGCCCGTTCGTCTCCACGCCAGGAGGTGGGAGTCATGGCCCAGTCCGTCCACCACATGCCCGCGCTCACCCTGAACACCGACGGCCACCCGCACCCCCGCGAGAACACCCTGGTGGGCATCACCGCCCTGCTGGGTGTGATCGCCTTCACCACCTCGTTCTTCCACAACCTGCACCTGCTGACCTCGTGGACCGGTCTGTTCGGGATCGTCACCGGCCTGTGGGGCATGTTCGTCTCGGTCACCACCGCCGAACGCTTCGTCCTGATGATCACGCTCGGCGCCGCCGCCATCGGCTTCTACCTCGGCATCGCCCGCGGCGGCCTCTGGGGCTGAGCGCCCGCCCCAGGAACCCCCGGCGCCCCCGCCGCGTGTCTGCTGAGGAGACAGCCGCCCGACGGGGGCGCCGTCGTGCCCGGCGCGCCGGGCGCCCGGGCCCCGGACGGTAGGGTCAGCCCGAGAACCTGGGGCCACCGCAGCCCGACCGACGAGGAGCACCGAGCAATGAGCCTGCGCCTGAGGACGATCACCCGCGAGGAGCACCTCGCCTTCATCAGGAGCCGTGCCTCGGCCAGCCACATGCAGGTGCCGTCATGGGGTGACGTGAAGGCCGAGTGGCGTTCCGAGTCGATCGGCTGGTTCGACGACCAGAACCAGCTCGTCGGCGCCGGCCTGGTGCTCTACCGCCAGCTCCCGAAGCTCAAGCGCTACCTCGCCTACCTGCCCGAGGGCCCGGTCATCGACTGGTTCGACCGCGACCTCGACCGCTGGCTCTCCCCGATGCTGGCGCACCTCAAGTCGCAGGGCGCGTTCTCGGTGAAGATGGGCCCGCCGGTGGTCATCCGCCGCTGGAACGCCCCCACCATCAAGGAGGCCATCGCCGCCAAGCAGGCCAAGCGGCTGCGCGACGTCGAGGCCGACTGGTACGAGGCGCGGGCCTTCGAGGTGGCCGACCGGCTGCGCAAGGCCGGCTGGCTCCAGGGTGACGACGGCGGCGCCGGCTTCGGCGACGTCCAGCCCCGCTACGTCTTCCAGGTGCCGCTGGCCAACCGCTCGCTGGACGACATCCAGAAGGGCTTCAACCAGCTCTGGCGCCGCAACATCAAGAAGGCCGAGAAGAGCGGCGTCGAGGTCTTCCAGGGCGGCTACGACGAGCTGCCGATCTTCCACCAGCTCTACCTGGTCACCGCCGAGCGCGACAAGTTCACCCCGCGCCCGCTGTCCTACTTCCAGCGGATGTGGAAGGCCCTCGTGGCCGAGGACCCGAACCGCATGCGGCTCTACATCGCGTACCACGAGGGCGAGCCGCTGGCCGCCACCACGATGCTGGTGGTCGGCGAGCACGTCTGGTACTCCTACGGCGCCTCGGCCAACCACAAGCGCGAGGTCAAGCCCTCCAACGCCATCCAGTGGCGGATGATGCGCGACTCCTACGCCCTCGGCGGCGGGGTGTACGACCTGCGCGGCATCAGTGACACCCTGGACGAGGACGACCACCTGTTCGGTCTGATCCAGTTCAAGGTCGGCACCGGCGGCCAGGCGGCCGAGTACCTCGGCGAGTGGGACTTCCCGCTCAACAAGCTGCTGCACAAGGCCCTCGACCTCTACATGTCCCGCCGCTGAGGAGGCTGCCCCGATGACGCTGTCGCTCTACCTCGACACCGAACGCTGGCGCACCCACCAGCGCTCCGTCCTCGCCGAGTTCCCCGGTCTGGTGCCGGTCGCCAAGGGGAACGGCTACGGCCTGGGCAACCACCGGCTGGCCGAGGAGGCGACGCTGCTGGGCACCGGGGTGCTCGCCGTCGGTACCGCGTACGAGGCGGCCGACGCCGCCGAGTGGTACGGCGGTGAGCTGCTGGTGCTCACCCCGTACCGGGTCGGCGAGGAGGCGCTGCCGCTGCCGCACGCCCGGGTGATCCGGACGGTGGCCCGCGTGGACGCGCTGCGGGCGCTGCACGGCGCCCGGGTGGTGCTGGAGTGCATGACCACCATGCGCCGGCACGGCGTGAGCGCCGAGGAGCTGCGCACCGTCGCCACCGAGCTGGAGGACGTCAGCTTCGAGGGCCTGGCGCTGCACCTGCCGATGGACCGGCCGGACGGCTCCGACCCGGTCGACGAGGTCGTGTACTGGGTGGACACCGCCCGGGCGGCCGGCATCCCGGTGCACACCGTGTTCGTCAGCCACCTCGGCGCGGCCGGCATGGAGCAGCTGACCCAGCGCTACCCGCAGACGGTCTTCCGGGCCCGGATCGGCACCCGGCTCTGGCTGGGCGACCACGCCGCGCTGGAGGTCCGGGCCACCGTCCTGGACGTCACCCCGGTGAAGAAGGGCGACCGCTACGGCTACCGCCAGCACCCGGCGCCCTCCGACGGCCACATCCTGGTGGTCGCCGGCGGCACCGCCCACGGCATCGGCCTGGAGGCGCCCAAGTACCTCCAGAGCATGGGGGCGCGGGCCAAGGGCATCGCCCGGGCCGGGCTGGCGACCGTCAACAAGACCAAGTCGCCGTTCCACTGGTCCGGCAAGCAGCTGTGGTTCGCCGAGCCGCCGCACATGCAGGTCTCGCTGCTGTTCCTGGACGGGGAGACCAAGCCCCCGGTGATCGGCGACGAGCTCGGCCTCCAGGTCCGTCACACCACCACGCACTTCGACCGCGTGGTGGACCGCTGACCGTCCCCGGTCACCCGCGCGGGCCCGGCTCCTCGGCCTGCTGCCGGTGCTCTGCCGGCGGGCCGGCCGGCTCCGGCAGTTCCGGCTCGTCCAGCCACTGCTCGGGGCCGGCCGGCGCGTACTCGGCGTAGCTCTCCTCCTCGCGCAGCCTGCGGGCGGTGCCCAGCACGGCCACGTCCGGGGCGTGGTCCAGCACCCCTCCGGAGGGGTCGTCGCTGCCGTCCCAGCGGACCGGGTCGCGGTCCGGGTGGAGGGCGTCGCGGACCACCACGACGACCAGGTAGAGCGTGCCCACCAGGTGCAGCCCGATCGCGAAGTGGTACCAGCCCTCGCTGAGCCCGTGCTGCTTGGAGCCGGTGACGAAGCCCAGGTGGGACCAGATGCCCAGGGTGTAGAGCACCTCGCAGGCCTGCCAGATGAGGAAGTCCCGCCAGCGCGGCCGGGCGAGCACCGCGAACGGCAGCAGCCAGAGCGCGTACTGCGGCGAGTACACCTTGTTGGCCAGCACGAACAGCGCGACCACCAGGAAGGCCAGCTGGGCGAAGCGCGGCCGGCGCGGGGCCGAGAAGCCGAGCCAGGCGATGGCCAGACAGCCCAGCACCATCAGCACGCCGATGTAGACGTCGAGGTTCTCCAGCGCGGCGCCGCGGCGCTGCATCAGGATCAGCCAGAACGAGCCGTAGTCCTCGCCGCGGTGCTTGCTGAACACGTAGAAGGTCGACCAGCCCTGCCAGTTGGCCACCATGATCGGCAGGTTGACCACCAGCCAGGCGCCGACCGCCCCGCCCAGCGCCAGCCGGAACTCGCGCCACCGGCCGGCCCGCCAGCAGAGCACCAGCAGCGGGCCGAGCAGCAGCACCGGATAGAGCTTGGCCGCGGTGGCCAGGCCGATGAAGACGCCGGCCCAGCCCGGCCGGGAGCCCGACCACCAGGCCATCGCCACGGCGGCCAGGGCGACCGCGAGCAGGTCCCAGTTGACGGTGCCGTTGAGCAGCAGGACGGGCGAGAGCGCGAACAGCAGGGCGTCCCACGGGCGGCGCCGGTGGGTGCGCGAGAGGGCCACCACGGCGACCACCGCGCAGGCCATCAGCATTCCGGCGTTGATCGCCCAGAACCACTGCTCCTGGGTCTGCTGGGTCCCGCCGCCGGGCGTCAGCCAGGCCGCGACCTGCATGAACAGTCCGGTCAGCACCGGGTACTCGAGGTACTGGAGGTCACCCGAGGAGCCCGGGACGCGGTCCACGTACGGGTGCAGCCCGGCCGCGAAGCCGCGCCCGGTGAACAGGTGCGGGACGTCGCTGTAGCAGGCGTGGACGTACTGCGGGGAGCCCGGCTGGAACCAGGCCTGCTCGTAGCAGGGGAGCTTCTGCACCATGCCGAGGACCGACACCACGATCACCGCGAGGGCCAGGAAGCGCGCCGGGATCCACCAGGAGACGCCCAGCAGCGCCCGGCGTCCGGGCGGCCCGCCGATCACCTCGCTGCCGGCCGCCGCCACCGGGTCCTCGTCGGCCGGGACGACCACGGTGTCGGCCGGTGGCGCGGCCGTAACGACGGCTGCCGGGGTGGGCCCTGCGGCGGCGGCACCGGAACCGACCGGGCCGGCGGTTTCGTCACGATCGCTCGACGTCATGCCGGACATCCTGCCGCACCGATCCCGCCGGGACGAGGAGGACCCCGCAACGGTCCACTCCCCGGACGGCGGGCGGGTTCGCCAATCATGACGAAACCGCCCCAACGCCCTGGGGCGTGTCCGACGCACACGCCCCAGGGC
>NZ_JBHTWX010000136.1:0-23146 GCF_042792155.1 Kitasatospora sp. NPDC056651
CCCGGCGCCCTCGCGCGTGGTGGCGGCGCGGGGGTCGTGGGTGTGCGCCGGGGTCACTCGGGTGGCGGCTGGTGGGGTGGGGGCGGGGGTGGCGAGGGTGGTGGTATGGATGCGGAGGGTGCTTGGCGGGTAGGGCAGTTGCGGCGGGCGGCGGCTGCGGCGCTGATCGGGACGGCGATCGAGTTCTACGACTTCTTCATTTACGGGACGGCGGCCGCGTTGGTGTTCGGGCCGGTGTTCTTTCCCGAACTGGGCACGGTGGGCGCGCTGTTGGCGGCCTTCTCGGTGTACGCGGTGGCGTTCCTGGCCCGGCCGGTGGGGGCGGTGGTGTTCGGGCACTTCGGCGACCGGGTGGGGCGGAAAGCGACGTTGGTGGTGTCGCTGCTGCTGATGGGGCTGGCCACGGCGGCGGTGGGGCTGTTGCCGGGGTTCGGGGTGTGGGGGTGGTGGTCGCCGGCGGCGCTGGTGGTGCTGCGGGTGTGCCAGGGCGTCGGGTTGGGCGGGGAGTGGGGCGGGGCGGCGCTGCTGATCGCGGAGAACGCGCCGGCGGGGCGGCGGGGGCGGTACGGGGGGTTCCTGCAGTTGGGGCCGACGATCGGGTTCGTGCTGGCGAACGGGGTGTTCCTGGCGCTGCAACTCGGCTTGGACGAAGGGGCGTTCCGTGTGTGGGGTTGGCGGGTGCCGTTCCTGGCCTCGTTCGTCATGGTCGCGGTGGGGCTGTTCGTGCGGCTGCGGGTCGAGGAGTCGCCGCTGTTCCGGACGGCGGGGCGGCGGGAGCGGCTGCCGGTGCTGGAGGTGCTGCGCGAGCACTGGCGCCCGGTGCTGGCGGGCGGCGGGGCGATCACCGTGGGGTACGCGCTGTTCTACCTGACCACGACGTACACGCTGGCGTACGCGACCACCGGGCTGGGGGTGGCGAGCACGCTGGTGCTGTCGATGCTGCTGGTCGGTGCGGCGGGCATGGCCGCGACGGTGTGGCTGAGCGCCTCGCGCAGTGACCGGTGGGGACGGCGGCGGACCTTGCGGTGGGCGACGGTCCTGGCGGCGGTCTGGTCGCTGGTGCTGTTCCCGTTGCTGGAGACGGTGAGCCGGCCGCTGATGTTCGTCGCGCTGGCGGGGGCGATGGCGGTGCTGGGCTGCATGTTCGGCCCGGTGGCGGCGTTCCTGCCGGAGCTGTTCCCGACCCGGGTGCGTTACACGGGTGCGGCGCTGACGTACAACCTGGGCGGGGTGATCGGCGGTGCGACGACGCCGCTGGTGGCCACCCGGCTGACCGGGGTGTACGGGACGGCGCAGCCGGTGGGCTGGTACCTGGCGGTGCTGGGGGTGCTGGCCCTGGGGTGTCTGCGGCTGCTGCCGGAGACCATCGGCGCGGAGCTCGGTTCGGTGGGCGGGCCGACGGACGGGTCGGCGGACAGGCCGTCCGACGGCGGACGCCGCCGGGTGCCCCGGTGGGGGACGGACCCGGCGGCGTAGCGGTGCCGGGGGCTCAGCCGGCCAGGGCGGCGCGGCCGGCCAGCACCACGGCGGTGTGCCGGGCGACGCGCGCGCCCAGGTGCTCGGCGGTGGCGATGTCGGCCTTGTGGACGGCCTCCGGGCCGGCGTCGGTGGGCGAGGAGGCGGCGGCGCCGTTGAAGAAGCCGAGGCGGTTGAGGTCGTTCTCGGAGGCGGTGGTGGAGTTCCAGCCGGGCTTGAGGCCGAGGTTGACCCAGTGCATGCCGTGCTGGGCGGCGAGGGTCTGGAAGAAGCCGAGGGTGGCGGCCTTGTCGCCGTTCTTGGAGCCGGAGTTGGTGAAGCCGGCCGCGATCTTGTCCTTCCAGACGTCGGTGAACCAGCGCTTGCTGGTGGCCTCGGCGAAGGTGTGGAAGGCGCCGGAGGCGGTGCCCATGTAGGTGGGGGAGCCGAAGACGATCGCGTCGGCGGCGTCCAGCTGGGCCCACTGCTCCTCGGTGATGGTGTCGACGGCGATCGAGACGACCTCGGCACCGGCCTCGGCGGCGCCGCGGGCGACGGCCTCGGCGATCACGGCGGTGTGGCCGTAGCCGGAGTGGTAGGCGAGGGCGACGGTCGGACGGATGGCGGTCATGCGGCACTCCAAGGGGGGTGGGCGCGGGCCGACGGGCAAGCGCGGGGACGGTTCGGGGTGGGCGCACCGCGGTGGCCCGTGCCCTCGACCCGGTTCGGTCTCGAATATAGACCAGGTCTCTATTAGTTACCAAGAGTGGATTGGAGACCGGCCGGGCTACCCTGGAGGCATGACGACGGAGGAAGCGCCCCGGACCCGGACCCGGACCGGACGGCCCGAGGGGCGGGAAGCGCCGGGCGCCGGCCGGGAGGACAGCCGGGAGGGCGGCCGGGAGGCCTGCCCCGGAGAGGGCTGGGAGCCCGGGCAGGAACTCGATGTGTTCGCCCGGCTCTGCCCCAGCCGCGAGGTGTTCGCCGAGCTGGTCGACAAGTGGTCGATGCTGATCCTGATGAGCCTCCTCGCCTGCGGGCCGCAGCGCTTCTCCGAACTCCAGCGCGGGGTCGGCGGGGTCAGCCGCAAGATGCTCACCCAGTCCCTGCGCAACCTGGAGCGCAGTGGGCTGGTGCTCCGCACGGTCTTCCCGGAGACGCCGCCGCGGGTGGTCTACGACCTGCTGCCGCTCGGCCGCGAGCTGGCCGGACTGGTCGCGCCGATCGGCCGGTGGACGGAGCGGAGCACCGAGCGGATGACGGCGGCCCGCGAGGCGTTCGACGCGGCGCACCCCGAGGGTTGAGAGGTGCGGGCGGACGGAGGAGTCGATTTCCCTTCCGGGCCGACGGCCGTGTAATGTCTTCCTTGTTCGAGCGGCCCGGAGAGACACCGGGCGACCGAGCAAGCCCCTATAGCTCAGTCGGTAGAGCGTCTCCATGGTAAGGAGAAGGTCTGCGGTTCGATTCCGCATGGGGGCTCCACTGAAAGACCCTCGCCTCGCGGCGGGGGTCTTTCGCGTTCCCCGGCCGGTTCCGCACCGCCGACACGCCACGGCCTAGCGGGTCGGGCACGGAATGCGCTGTGATGGTGCGTCATCGGCCGCCCGCCCGAGGGGTGCGGGCGCGAGCCGGACCCCGACCGGGAGGGTGTCATGGGTGTTCGACTCGTGGTGGTGGACGACCACCGGCTGCTGGCCGAGGCGCTGGCCACCGCGCTCCAGCTGCGCGGCCACCGGGTGCTCGCGGTCGGTTCTCCGGCCGGCGCCGCCGCCGACCTGGTGGTCGGGCGGCGACCCGAGGTGTGCCTGCTGGGGGTGTCCGCCCCGGGAGAGCCGGGAGCCTTCGACGGGCTGCGCCGGATCCGCCGCGAACGCCCCGAGGTGGCCGTGATCGTGCTCGGCCCGGTGGGTGAACTACGAGGCGTGGCGGGGGCGTTCGCGGCCGGAGCGGCCGGGTACGTGCCCAGCGACGAGCGGATCGAGGTGGTCGAGCGGGCCATCGGAAGGGCGCGCGCGGGCGAGGCCGCGGTCGCGGTGGACATCCTGCGCGGCGCCTTCGACCAACTGCTGCGCCCGGCACCCGAACCGGACGACGAGGCCGTCCGGCTGCTGCGCCTGCTGACCCGCCGTGAGGTGCAGGTGCTGGCCCGGATCGCGGACGGCGAGGACACCGCGGCGATCGCCGCCGGGATGCGGATCGCCGCCAGCACGGCCCGGACGCACGTCCAGCGGGTGCTGATGAAGCTCGGCGCGCGGACCCGGCTGGAAGCGGCCGCGGTGGCGGCGCGCACCGGTCTGCTGGAGCGGCTGGCCGGGGGCTGAGAAGCCGGCCGGGGAGGGCGGGTGGGCAGCCGGCCGCGGTCCCGCCGGGCCTCCGGGGCTGAGGAGTTGGTGAGAAGGCCGGAGGCGGCCGTCCGCATGGTCCGGAGCATCCCGACGGATTGGGAGAATGGCCCCAGTCGTACGCATTCCGTCGACGGCACCCGCCCGCCGGGCGGACCGTCGTTCGCTGGAGGTCGCAACATGAGTAAGTACCTGGTCACGGGTGGCGCCGGCTACGTCGGCAGCGTGGTCGCTGCCCACCTGCTGGAGGCGGGGCACCGGGTGACCGTCCTGGACGACCTCTCCACCGGCTTCCGCGAGGGCGTCCCGGCCGGTGCCGAGTTCGTCGAGGGCCGGATCCAGGAGGCCGACAAGGTGCTGGACGGCTCCTTCGACGGGGTGCTGCACTTCGCCGCCTCCTCGCAGGTCGGCGAGTCGGTCGCGGACCCGGAGAAGTACTGGCGCAACAACGTGGCCGGCTCGCTGGAGCTGATCGGCGCGATGCGCGCGGCGGGCGTGCGCAAGCTGGTGTTCTCGTCCACCGCTGCCACCTACGGGGAGCCGGAGGCGGTGCCGATCGCCGAGACCGCCCGCACCGCGCCGACCAACACCTACGGCGCCACCAAGCTCGCCGTGGACCACCTGATCACCAGCGAGGCCGTCGCGCACGGGCTGGCCGCCGTGTCGCTGCGCTACTTCAACGTGGCCGGTGCGTACGGCAGTTCCTCCGGCATCTCGTTCGGTGAGCGACACGATCCCGAGTCGCACCTGATCCCGCTGGTCTTCCAGGCCGCGCTGGGCCTGCGTCCGCACATCGCGGTGTACGGCGACGACTACCCGACCCCGGACGGCACCTGCGTCCGCGACTACATCCACGTCGCCGACCTGGCCGAGGCGCACCTGCTGGCGCTGGACGCGGCCGAGCCGGGTGAGCACCTGATCTGCAACCTGGGCAACGGCAGCGGCTTCTCGGTGCGCGAGGTGATCGAGTCGGTCAAGCGGGTCACCGGCCGCGAGATCCCGGTGCAGGTGGCGGGCCGTCGGGCCGGCGACCCGGCGGTGCTGGTGGCCTCGGCCGCCCGCGCTCACGAGGCGCTGGGCTGGACGCCGCGCCGCCCGAACCTGGACGAGATCGTCGCGGACGCCTGGGAGTTCACCCTGGCGAAGCGCGGCCGGTGAGCGGCAGCCGCCGAGCAGGGGCCGCTGAGCAAAGGCCGCTGAGCAACGCCCCCTGAGCGGCGGCGGGTTGGGGGGGAACATCGGGCCGGGCCCGCAGCCGGAACGTCCGGCCGCGGGCCCGTCGCGGGCCTTCCATAGGACTCAAGTCCTTTTGTCTGTGCACTTTCTGACGAAACTTCACCGAATCGCCACGTGCGTGTTTCCCGCCCCGTAGGCTGAGTGCGGTACCGGTGGGGGCCGGCGCCCTTTCGGCCTCACCGGCCACCGGTGGGCGGGCGGAGCGGCGGGTCCGGAACGCGGAAGCCGGACTGGTCCCGCCCCGGGCTCGGGCGCTCTGAGCAGGGGAGGGACGATGGGGCGGATTCGGGTCCTGGTGGTCGACGGCCACCGGATCTTCGCCGAGGCACTGGCCGCGGCGCTCGCCGCCGAGCCGGACGTGGAGGTGGGGGCGGCGGGCAGTGCGGCCGCCGCCGAGCGGGCCTTGGAGCGGGCGGCCGGCGAGGGCCGGGCCTACGACGTGGCGCTGATTGACGCCGACCTCGGCGCCGAGGCGGCCGGGGCGGCCGGGGCGGTCGGGACGGTCGGTCCGTACGGAACGCCGGGAGCACCGGGAGCGCTCGGAGCGCCGGGGCCGTCGGCAGCGCCAGGAGCCCCCGGTGTGCCCGCCCGCCGCCGACCCGGTGCCGAGCAGGCCGAGGAGGCCCGGCGGCGGGCGGCCCCGCCGGTGCCGCAGTCGCGCCGGCCGGCCGTACACCCGGGGATGCCCGCCCCGCTGCCGCCCGGCGCCCGGCCGGTGGTGGACCCGCTGCGGGGCGACCAGCTCAGACCCGCGGCCCCGCCGCCGGACGGCATCACCCTGCTGGTCAGGCTCCGCCGCGCCCACCCCGGGCTGCGCGCCGTCGTGCTGGCCGCCGCCGACGATCCGCACCGCGCAGCCCGCGCCCTGCACGCGGGCGCCACCGGCTGGGTGGCCAAGGAGAGCTCGCTGGCCCGGCTGCTCGCCGTGGTCCGGGGTGTGCTGCGGGACGAGACCCATCTGCCGCCCGCGCTGCTCACCGGGGTGATCCGCGAGCTCACCACCGCCCGGCGGGACCGCACCGAGAGCGAACGGCTGGTGGACACCCTGACCCCGCGGGAGAAGCAGATCCTGCGCTGTATGGTCGCGGGTCTCGGCCGGCAGGCCGTCGCGGAGCGCCTCTACCTGTCGCCGCACACCGTCCGGACGCACATGCAGAACGTGCTGGGAAAGCTCGGGGTGCACTCCACGCTGGCGGCCGTCGCGGTCGCCCGCCGGGCCGGGGTCAGTCCCGCCGAGCCGGCCGCGCCCCCGCCGCCCCCGGTGGCGAGCACCGTCGAACGGTCCTGAGGGGGCGTCGACCGGCCGGGTGTCCCCCGGCCCGGGCGGCCGTCAGCCCGGGATGTTGTCGAACGGGGCGACCAGCAGTCGCAGCAGTGCGGCGAGTTCGCCCTGCTGACCGGAGGTGAGCTGGGCGAGCAGCTCGCGCTCGTGCACGAGCAGCCCGGCGAGCGCCTGGTCGGCGCGGTCGCGGCCGTCGTCGGTGAGCCGGACCAGGACGCCGCGCCGGTCGTCCGGGTCGGGCAGGCGCTTGACCAGGCCCTTGACGGTGAGCCGGTCGATCCGGTTGGTCATGGTGCCGGAGGTGACCAGGGTCTGGGTGAGCAGCTGGCCGGGGGAGAGCTGGTACGGGGAGCCCGCCCGTCGCAGGGCGGTCAGGACGTCGAACTCCCACGGCTCCAGGCCGTGCTCGGCGAAGGCGGTGCGGCGCGCGCGGTCCAGGTGCCGGGCGAGCCGGCTGACCCGGCTGAGCACCTCCAGCGGCTCCACGTCGAGGTCGGGGCGCTCCCGGCGCCACGCTGCGACCAGCCTGTCGACCTCGTCCTCCATGACGATCAGTGTATCGGTGGATGTGTCGATGTGAAGTCTCTTGACATCGAGAAATGTGCCAGCAAGGCTAACGGGAGATATCTTGATATCGAGATACTTTCGAGGTGAGCCATGACCAGCCCCGTCTGGGACCCGGCGCAGTACCTTCGCTTCGCCGACGAACGCACCCGCCCGCTGCGCGAGCTGCTCGCCCGCGTCCCCGACCTCCCGCACCCCGGTGCCGAGGTGATCCTGGACATCGGCTGCGGCCCCGGCAACTCCACCGCCGTGCTGCGCGAGCGCTGGCCGCGGTCCCGCCTCACCGGTGTCGACAACTCGGCCCCGATGCTCGCCACCGCCCGCGCCGAGGGCGAACCCGGTGCCGAGTACCTGCTCGCCGACGCCCGTGACTACGACCCGGCCCCGGCCCGGCCCGACCTGATCGTCTCCAACGCCACCCTCCAGTGGGTGGACGGCCACCTGGCGCTGCTGCCGCGCTGGGCGGACGCCCTGGAACCCGGTGGCGTGCTCGCCCTCCAGGTGCCCGGCAACTTCGACGCCCCCAGCCACACCCTCCTCGCCGACCTGCGCCGCAGCGCCCGCTGGCGGGACGCGCTCGGCGAGGAGGCCGTCCGGGTGGGCGTCCACCCGCCCGAGCGCTATCTCGACGCGCTGGCCGCCGCCGGCTGCCGCCCGGACGTCTGGGAGACCACCTACCGCACCCTGCTGCCCGGGCCGGACCCGGTCCTGGAGTGGGTCAAGGGCACCGCGCTGCGCCCGGTCCTCACCCGGCTCGCCGACCCGGCCGACCGGGCCGCCTTCCTCGCCGAGTACGGGCGGCTGCTGCGCGAGGCCTACCCGGCCGGGCCGTACGGGACGGTGTTCCCGTTCCGGCGGATCTTCGCGGTGGCCACCCGGAGCTGAGGCCCCGGGGCCGGGCGGGGCGACCCCGGCCCGGTCAGCCCTTGCGCTCGCCGACCAGCTTCGGGTGCCGCTCCAGGCCCTCCAGCCCGTGCCAGGCCAGGTTCACCAGGTGCGCCGCCACCGTCGCCTTGTCCGGCTTGCGGACCTCCAGCCACCACTGCCCGGTCAGCGCGACCATCCCGACCAGCATCTGCGAGTACATCGGCGCCAGCCGGGCGTCGAAGCCGCGCGACTTGAACTCCAGGCCCAGGATGTCCTCGACCTGCGTGGCGATGTCGCTGATCAGCGAGGCGAAGGTGCCGGTGGACTGGGCCACCGGGGAGTCCCGGACCAGGATCCGGAAGCCGTCCGTCGAGGTGTCGATGTAGTCCATCAGGGCGAATGCGGCCTGCTCCAGCAGCTCCCGCGAGTGCCCGCCGGTCAGCGCCCCGGTCACCATGTCGAGCAGCAGCTGCATCTCGCGGTCGACCACCACCGCGTAGAGGCCCTCCTTGCCGCCGAAGTGCTCGTACACCACGGGCTTCGACACCCCGGCGCGCTCGGCGATCTCCTCCACCGAGGTGCCGTCGTAGCCGCGCTCCGCGAAGACCGTCCGGCCGATCTCCAGCAGCTGCTCGCGCCGCTGCTTGCCGGTCATCCGGACCCGGCCGCCCCGGCGGCGCGGGGCCGCGGCCGAGCCGCCGCCGGCGCCCCGGTCCGGACCTCCTCCGGTGGTGGCGGCCGCCGGTGCAGCGGCCCGCGGACGGGCCGGCGCCGTAGCGGGGGCCGCGTCCGTCCGCGTGCTGTGGTGACCGCCTGTGCTGTCTGCGCTGCTCCCGTTCACCCCTACATCATGCTGGAAGCGCCGCTTCATGCGGCGCGGCGGGCGGCGATCCGCTGCGCGTCCGGCCAGCGGACGTCCCGGACCCAGCCGGCCAGCTCGAACCAGCGGATCAGCCGTGCCGAGGAGTCGATCTGCCCGCGCAGCACCCCGTGCCGGGCCGAGGTCGGGTCGGCGTGGTGCAGGTTGTGCCAGGACTCCCCGCAGGAGAGGACGGCGAGCCACCAGACGTTGCCGGAGCGGTCCCGGGAACGGAAGGGGCGGCGGCCGACGGCGTGGCAGATCGAGTTGATCGACCAGGTGACGTGGTGCAGCAGCGCCACCCGGACCAGCGAACCCCAGAAGAAGGCGGACAGCGCGCCCTCCCAGGACAGGCTCACCAGGCCGCCGACCAGCGCGGGCAGCAGCAGCGAGATGGTGGTCCAGAGCCAGAACAGCCGGGAGATCCGCCGCAGCGCCGGGTCGCGCACCAGGTCCGGGGCGTACTTGAGCTGCGGGGTCTGCTCCTCGTCGAACATCCAGCCCATGTGGGCCCACCACAGGCCCTTCACCAGTGCCGGGACGCTCTCTCCGTAGCGCCACGGCGAGTGCGGGTCGCCGTCCTTGTCGCTGAACCGGTGGTGCTTGCGGTGGTCGGCCACCCAGCGCACCAGCGGGCCCTCGACCGCGAGGCTCCCGGCGATCGCCAGGACCAGGCGCATCGGGCGGTCGGCCTTGAACGCGCCGTGGGTGAAGTAGCGGTGGTAGCCGACGGTGATGCCGTGGCAGGTGAGGAAGTACATGGCGACGGTGATCGCGAGGTCCGTCCAGCCCAGGCCGCGGCCCCAGGCCACCGGGACGGCGGCGACCAGGGCGGCGAAGGGCACCAGGATGAACAGGGAGAGGGCGATCCGCTCGGCCGGGCCCTGCTTCTCCCCGCCCCGGGTCGCGGACAGCCGGGTGGCGGCGGTGGCGGGGCCGGGGGGAGCGTCGTGGTCGGAGGTCTCGGCGGGATCGGAGTCGGGAGACGGAGTGGGGGACGCGGTGTTCCCCGCGCGCGCCTCGCCTGCCTGGATGGTCATGGGCGTCCCTTTGCGGCGTCCCGGAACGGGACAGAAGAGGACCTACGTTGGCGTAACCTACGGCATCGTAGGTTGCGCTCCGTGTCCAGGGGAACACGCCGGTTCGGGGCGCTTGAGTGAATTCGCCCGGCCGGCCGGATGAACCGAGGGCCCCGCGGGCGGGTCGGCGGAGGCGGAACCGGGCCCGCGGATCATGGCAAGTCGATACCCACGGCAGGGCCGTCTCCGGTAGGGTCTGACACGACTGTCCGCCGTGGTGTAATGGCAGCACAGGGCCCTTTGGAGGCCTTTGTCTGGGTTCGAATCCTAGCGGCGGAGCCTTTGCGCGCCTCGGGTTCGGGCGTCTTCCCCCGCGCCGGTATTGTCGGTGCTGCTCGGCGGACTGTGCGTATGGCGACCGGCCTGGGTCCGGTCCGGGCCTGCTCTGCCCTCTCCGTGAACCTACCGAGGAGCCTCCCCGCATGGGTGCCAATTCGCTCGCCGCCGTTGTCGTGCTCGCCGCCGGTGGCGGGACCCGGATGAAGTCGAACAAGCTGCCCAAGGTGCTGCACGAGGTGTGCGGGCGCTCCCTGGTCGGTCACGCGGTCTCGGCCGCCCGGGAACTGACGCCCGGCCAGCTGGTCGTGGTGGTCGGCCACCAGCGCGAGCAGGTCGTGGCGCACCTGTCGGAGCACTACCCGGCCGCGCGCACCGCCGTGCAGGCGGAGCAGAACGGCACCGGGCACGCCGTGCGGGTGGCGCTGGAGTCGCTGGCCGCCGACGGCGTGGCGCTGGACGGCACCGTCATCGTCACCTACGGGGACTCGCCGCTGCTGACCGTGGAGACCCTGCGTCAGCTGGCGCAGTCGCACGAGGCCCAGCAGAACGGCGGCACCGTGCTGACCGCCGTCGTGCCCGAGCCGCACGGCTACGGACGCATCCTGCGCGACGAGGACGGCACGGTCCTCTCGATCGTGGAGGAGCGCGACGCCAGCGCCACCCAGCGTGCGATCGCCGAGATCAACTCGGGCGTCTACGCCTTCGACGCCAAGCTGCTGGTCGAGGCGCTGGGCCGGATCACCACGGACAACTCGCAGGGCGAGGAGTACCTGACCGACACCCTGGAGATCCTGCGCAAGGCGGGCCACCGGGTCGGCGCGGTGGTGGCCGAGGACCACCGGGACATCCTGGGCATCAACGACCGGGTCCAGCTGGCGCAGGCCCGCCGGCTGCTGAACGACCGCCTGCTGGAGCGGGCGATGCGCGAGGGCGTCACCGTGGTGGACCCGGCGACCACCTGGTTCGACGTGCAGGTGACGTACGAGCCGGACGCGGTCGTGCTCCCCAACACCCAGCTCCAGGGCGCCACGCACCTGGGCGAGGGCTGCGAGGTGGGCCCGAACTCGACGCTGAAGGACACCCTCGTCGGCGCCGGCGCCCGGGTGAGCAACACCACGGCCGACCGCGCCGAGGTGGGCGAGCTGGCCACCGCCGGTCCGTACGCCTACCTGCGGCCGGGGGCGAAGCTGGGCCGCAAGGCGAAGGTCGGCACCTACGTCGAGGTGAAGAACTCCGAGCTGGGCGAGGGCGCCAAGGTGCCGCACCTGTCCTACATCGGCGACGCCACGATCGGGGAGGGCACCAACGTCGGCGCCGCCTCGGTCACCGTGAACTACGACGGCGTGAACAAGCACCGCACCGTGATCGGCGCCCACTGCCGCACGGGCTCGGACAACATGTTCATCGCCCCGGTCACCGTCGGTGACGGCGCCTACACCGGCGCCGGTTCGGTGATCACCACCGACGTCCCGGCCGGGGCGCTCGGCGTGAACCGCGCCACGCAGCGCAACATCGAGGGCTGGGTCGAGCGCAAGCGCCCCGGGACGGTATCCGCGCAGGCCGCGAAGGCGGCGCTGGACGGGGCCGAGCAGGCC
Organism: Kitasatospora sp. NPDC056651; assembly: GCF_042792155.1. NCBI lineage: Bacteria > Bacillati > Actinomycetota > Actinomycetes > Kitasatosporales > Streptomycetaceae > Kitasatospora > Kitasatospora sp. NPDC056651. Next base: position 11,559 of record NZ_JBHTWX010000136.1, read on the forward strand.
TGAGCCACCGCCTCGGGGCCCGGGTGCCGGGTCCCGAGGCGGACGGTTTCTGCGCGGGCGCGTAACCTGGGGGACATACGTGCGCCACTGGGCTTACCGCCCGTGTCCAGGCGTACCGACATTTCCCCTACCCGTGCCGCGAGCGGGCCCTGCCTGCCCTTCGCCGGGTCGAGGGTTCAGCGTTCGCAACGCGAGGAGACGGTGCAGTGAGCGGGATCACGACGTCGGGTGAGAAGAAGCTGAAGCTCTTCTCCGGCCGTGCCCACCCGGAGCTGGCGAGGGAGGTGGCCGAGGCGCTCGGGACCGAGCTGGTCCCCACCAAGGCCCTGGACTTCGCCAACGGCGAGATCTACGTCCGTTTCCTGGACTCCGCGCGCGGCGCGGACTGCTTCGTGATGCAGAGCCACACGGCTCCCATCAACCAGTGGATCATGGAACAGCTGATCATGATCGATGCTCTGAAGCGGGCCTCCGCCAAGAGCATCACCGCGATCCTGCCGTTCTACGGCTACGCCCGCCAGGACAAGAAGCACCTCGGCCGCGAGCCCATCTCGGCCCGCCTGATCGCCGACCTGCTGCGCCAGGCCGGTGCCGACCGCCTGATGGCCGTGGACCTGCACACCGCGCAGATCCAGGGCTTCTTCGACGGCCCGGTGGACCACCTGTTCGCGCTGCCGCTGCTGGCCGACTACATCGGCGGGAAGGTGGACCGCTCCAAGCTGACCGTCGTCTCGCCGGACGCCGGCCGCGTGAAGGTCGCCGACCAGTGGTGCGACCGGCTGGACGCCCCGCTGGCGATCATCCACAAGCGCCGCGACATCACCCAGGCCAACACCATCCTGTCGGCCGACGTCGTCGGTGACGTCAAGGGCCGGGTCTGCGTGCTGGTCGACGACATGATCGACACCGCCGGCACCATCTGCGCCGCGGCCGACGCGCTGTTCGACAGCGGCGCCGCGGACGTCGTGGTGGCGGCCACCCACGGCGTGCTCTCCGGCCCGGCCTCGGACCGGCTGAAGAACTCCCGGGTCAGCGAGTTCGTGTTCACCAACACGCTGCCCACCCCGGCGTCGCTCCAGCTGGACAAGATCACCACCCTGTCCATCGCCCCGTCGATCGCCGCCGCGATCCGCGAGGTGTTCGAGGAGGGCTCGGTGACCAGCCTCTTCGAGGGCGTGCACTGACGAAGGCCCGTGCGTGCGGCCCCGGTCCCCACGGACCGGGGCCGCCGCCGATTTCGCGGGAGGCCGCAGGTGCGGTTAGACTCGTGAAACTGCTCGGCGAGGGATGCCGTGCGCCTGCACGACGGGCGCCCGCTCCGTGATCGACGCGCTGCCGGTGCCGGATTCCCGTCCACCGGCAGGCCGTTGCCGCCGAGTGACCCCCGAACGTACTGAGGGTGTGGTCCCGGCGGTTTTTCGCGTTGCCTGCACCCCCGCGCCATTTCCACGAGGAGTGCAGTCGTGTCCGAGATCCGTATTGCCGCTGAGACCCGCACCGAGTTCGGCAAGGGTGCCGCCCGTCGCGCCCGCCGCGCCGGCTTCGTCCCCGGTGTCGTCTACGGCCACGGCCACGCCCCGGTTCACCTGAACCTGCCCGGCCACGACCTGATGATGGCCCTGAAGACCCCGAACGCCCTGCTGGTCGTGCCGATCGAGGGCAAGGACGAGTACGTGCTGCCGAAGGCCGTCCAGCGCGAGGCCATCAAGCGCAGCATCGAGCACGTCGACCTGCTGCTGGTCAAGCGCGGCGAGAAGGTCACCGTCGAGGTTCCGGTCCACGCCGAGGGCGAGCTCGCCGCCGGCGGCAACCTGCTGGAGCACGTCCTGCAGGCCCTGCCGATCGAGGCCGAGGCCACCCACCTGCCCGAGGCCATCACCGTCTCGGTCGAGGGCCTGGAGGCCGGTGCCTCCGTCCACGCCAAGGACATCGTCCTGCCGGCCGGCGTCTCCCTGGCCGTCGAGGGCGACGCCGTCGTCCTCCAGGTCATCGCCGCCCAGGCCGCCCCGGCCGAGGACGAGGCCGCCGAGTCCGAGGGCGCCGAGGCCTGAGCCTCGCGCCAGCCGTGACCGCTGCCCCGGTCGCTCCCGTCGGAGCGCCCGGGGCAGCGGTGTGTCCGGGATGATGACGACGAGCGCGAAGGAGAGGGCAGAGGGACATGGCGGACGAGTACGAGGGCCCGTGGCTGGTGGTGGGGCTGGGCAACCCCGGGGAGCAGTACGCCCGGAACCGGCACAACATCGGCTTCATGGTGGTGGACCTGCTGGCGCAGCGGATGGGTGCCAGGTTCAAGGCGCACAAGAGCCGGGCCCAGGTGGCGGAGGGACGGCTGGCGGGCAAGCGGGTGGTGCTGGCCAAGCCGATGTCCTTCATGAACCTCTCCGGCGGGCCGGTGACGGCGCTGCGCGACTTCTACAAGGCGCCGGCCTCGGCGCTGGTCGCGGTCCACGACGAACTGGACATCGACTACGCGACGCTGCGGCTGAAGCTGGGCGGCGGGGACAACGGCCACAACGGGCTGAAGTCGATCACCAAGTCGCTGGGTCCGGACTACCACCGGGTGCGGTGCGGGATCGGCCGTCCGCCGGGCCGGATGGAGGTCGCGGACTTCGTGCTGAAGGACTTCTCCTCGGCCGAGCGCAAGGAGCTGGAGTGGTTCGTGGACCGCTCGGCGGACGCGGTGGAGGCGCTGCTGTCCGAGGGACTGGAGCGGGCGCAGGGCTCGTACAACTCCTGAGGGGCTGCTGACTCCACGTCAAGGCGGCGCGCGCGGGGTACGCAACAGTCGTACAACGCTTGGCCGTCCAAACCTGAATCGGTGTGAGAACCCTGTGCGGGATCGGATAGCGTCGGCCTGGTACGCGAACGAGTCCTGGGGAGTTCTCGATGCGGGGATTGCGTCCGGTCCGCCGAGTGCGGCGGGGCCGGGTGGTCAAGCTGAAGCAGCTCGGGCGGCGGGTCGGTACGGCCGGTGCGCTGGGGGCGGCAGGGGTCCTGCTGTCGGGCGGCGCGATGGCGCACGCGGAGTCGGTGGCGGAGCCCGATCCGGGCGTCTCCCCGGAGCCCGCGGCCGCGCAGCTCGGGCCGGTGCTCGGCGACTCGATGGGCGCCGATGCGGGGCTGCTGGCGGTCGGCGGCGGCCTGGTGGTCGCGGCCGGCGGCGCGGCGCTGTGGCTGAAGCGCCGGCGCGCGGGCGAGGGCGCCGAGTAGGAACCTACGGCCGAGGGCCGGTGTCCCGTCCGGGACACCGGCCCTCGGCCGTTCGCGGGTCCGGCCGTCAGCCGGTGTTGCGCAGGCCGGCGGCGATGCCGTTGACGGTCAGCAGCAGCGCGCGGGCGCGCAGCGGGTCGTCGTGGCGTCCGGCCGAGAGCTCCTCGCGCTGACGGCGCAGCAGCGCGACCTGGAGGTAGGAGATCGGGTCGAGGTAGGCGTCGCGGACCGCGAAGGTCTGCTTCAGCACCGGGTTGTGCTCCAGCAGTTCGCTCTCGCCGGTGAGCCGGAGCACCTCGCGCAGCGTGAGGGCGTGCTCGGCCTTGATCTCGTCGAAGACGTGGCGCAGCTCGCCGGGCACCAGCTGCTCGACGTAGTGGGCGGCGATCCGCAGGTCGGTCTTGGCCAGCGTCATGGCGACGTTGGACAGGAAGTTGCGGAAGAAGTGCCACTCGCCGTACATCTCGTCCAGCACGTCGCCCAGGCCCGCCGCGCGGGCGGCCGCCAGGCCGGAGCCGACGCCGTACCAGCCGGGGACGATCTGCCGGGACTGGGTCCAGCCGAACACCCACGGGATGGCCCGCAGGCCGTCCAGGCCGGCGCCGGAGTCGGGGCGGCGGGACGGGCGGGAGCCCAGGTGCAGCGAGGCGAGCTGGTCGACCGGGGTGGCGGCGAAGAAGTACTTCGGCAGGTCCTCCTGCTCGACCAGGGCGCGGTAGGAGGTGTGGGCGGCCTCGGAGACCTGGTCCATGGCGGCGTCCCAGCGGGCCAGCGACTCGGGGGCCTGGCGCGGGGCGGTGTGCAGCGCGGAGGCGGAGAGCGTGGCGGAGATGGTCAGCTCCAGGTTCTCCCGGGCGAGGGAGGGGAGCAGGTACTTGTCGGAGATGACCTCGCCCTGCTCGGTGACCTTGATCTCGCCCTCCAGGGTGCCCCAGGGCTGGGCCAGGATGGCCTCGTGCGAGGGGCCGCCGCCGCGGCCGACGGTGCCGCCGCGGCCGTGGAACAGGCGCAGCCGGATGCCGTAGCGGTGGGCGACGTCGCGCAGCCGGCGCTGGGCGCGGTGGATCTCCCACTGGGAGGTGGTGATGCCGCCGAACTTGGAGGAGTCGGAGTAGCCGAGCATGACCTCCTGGACGTCGCCGCGCAGCGAGACGAGCAGGCGGTAGGACGGGTCGGAGAGCATCTCGTCGAGGATGCGGTCGGCCTGCTGGAGTTCCTCGGTGGTCTCCAGCAGCGGCACGATGCCGATCTTGGCGAGGCCCGCGTGCAGGTCGATCAGGCCGGCCTCGCGGGCCAGCACGGTGGCGGCGAAGACGTCGTCGGCGCCCTGGCACATCGAGATGATGTAGCTCTCGACGATCTCGTCGCCGAAGCGCTCGAAGCCCTCGCGGATGGTGTTGAAGACGCCGAGGGTCTTGGTGCCCGCCTCGTCCAGCGGGGCCGGGGTGGGGGCGAGCGGGCGGCGCGAGCGGAGCTCCTTGGCGAGCAGCCTCTGCCGGTACTCGCGGGGCATGTCGGCGTAGCGCCACGCCTCCTCGCCGAGCCGGTCGAAGAGCTGGCCGAGGGCGTGGTGGTGGGCCTCGGCGTGCTCGCGCACGTCCATGGTGGCGAGCTGGAGGCCGAAGGCCTCGACGGTGCGGATGGCGCGGGCGAGGCGGCCGTCGGCGATCAGCTCGCCGCGGTGGGCGCGCAGCGAGTCCTGGATCAGGTGCAGGTCGGCGATCAGCTCGCGGGTGCCGAGGTAGTCGCGGCCCTCGACGTGCGGGGTGCCGCCGGCCAGCCGCTCGCGGGTGTTCTCCAGCTTGAGCCGGATGCAGGTGGCCTTGAGGCGGTAGGGCTCCTCGGCGTTCATCCGCTTGTAGCGCGGGCTGAGCTCGGGGAGCAGGTGCAGGTCGGTGTTGAGCGAGGCGAGCAGCTCGACCGAGGCGCCGGCCAGCCGCTCGGAGGTGGAGAGGGTGTTGCGCAGGTCGTCGATCGCGGCGAGCGCGTCCTTGATGCCGTACTCGTGCTGGAGGTTGAGGACGTCCCAGGTGACCTGCGGGGTGACGTTGGGGTTGCCGTCGCGGTCGCCGCCGATCCAGGTGCCGAAGGTCAGCGGACGGACGCCGTCGGGCAGGCTGAGGCCGACCCGGGCGAGCTCCTCGTGCAGCTCCTCCAGGACCTCGGGAACGGCCTCGCGGTAGAGCTCGTCCAGGTAGTAGACGGCGTTGCGGGCCTCGTCGGTGGGCTCCGGGCGGGCGATGCGCAGCTCGTCGGTCTGCCAGAGCAGGTCGATGACCTCGGCCAGGCGGCGGTCGGCGGAGCGCTTGGCGCTGCTGGTGCGGGCCTGGTCGGCGGCGGCCAGGCCGGAGGTGACCTCGTCGCGGTGGATGCGGTCGAGGAGCTCGCCGATCCGGCGCAGCTTGTTGAGGACGCTCCGGCGGGCGGCCTCGGTGGGGTGCGCGGTGAAGACCGGGCGGACCGCGAGGTGGGTCAGGGTGTCCTGGAGGTGCTTGGCGTCGGCCTCGGCGAGCTGGTCGGCGGTCTGCGCGAGCAGCGAGCCCTCGCGGGCGCGGCGGGTGGCGAACTCGCGGCCGCGGTGCACCTGCTCGGTGACGTTGGCGAGGTGGAAGTAGGTGGAGAACGCCCGGACCAGCTTGGCGGCGGTGTCCAGGTCGATGTCGGAGAGGAGTTCGGCGGTGGCCTCGCCGTCGGTGCGGCTGAGCAGGCGGACCTGTTCGACCAGGCCCAGCAGCTGGGGGCCTTCCTGGCGGACCAGCGTCTCGCCGAGCAGGTCGCCGAGGCGGCGGATGTCCGCGCGCAGGGCGGCATTGTCGGCGACGACGGGCGTGGGGCTGTCCGCCGGGGTGGGGACCGGAGCGGTCACGGCTGGCTCCCTGTGGTGGTGGGGTTCGGCAACGGCTCATCGTCACGTTTCCACACGGTGTGGCGGGTGTGACGAGTGCGGACCGCGCTGTCCGACGCGACCAGCATAGGTGTCGGGGCGGGTGCTGTCCGCGAGGTGGCCGGATGGCGGACAGGGCTGCCGAAAACCACCCGTGGTCTGGACCACTTGACGGGTTCGGGAGGTGTACCGGGCAATCCCGGTGGGGAGGGGAGGGGGTTGCCGCTTACCCTGTGGGGCATGAGCAAGTCGCCTGGGGAGCGCGTGCCGGTCCGGTCGTTCTGGTGGTGGAAGCGGCCGCGCAGCGCCTTCCTGGACATCGGGCTGGCGCTGCTCGCCGCGCTCGAATGCGCGGTCAGCACGATCGCCTTCCTCTCCTCCCGGATGCACGTGAGCACCGCGGGCGCGATCGCGATAGCGGTGCTCGGCACGGCGGCCGGCGGCTCGCTGGTGCTGCGTCGGCGCTGGCCGGCCGTCCCGGTGCTGGTGACGCTGCTGGTGATGCCCGGAATGCTGGGCGTGCTGCTGCTGGTGGTGGCGCTGTACACGCTGGCGTCGACCTGGGAGTGGCCCTCGCGGCGCCGGCGGGTGGTGGCGCTGTCCACCCTGGCCTTCGCCGAGGCGGCCGCCGTGATGGCGGTGTCGCTGATGACCGGCGGCGACTCGCCGCCGGTGGAGCCGCCGCCGCTGTGGGGCCAGATCCTGCTGTCGCTGATGGTGGCGGTCGGGCTGACGGTCGCTCCGGTGGTGACCGGACTGTACGTGGGCGCGCGGCGACGGCTGATCGAGTCGCTCCAGGACCGCGCGCACGGCCTGGAGACCGAGCTGGACCTGCTGGCCGAACAGGCGCAGGAGCGCGCCCGCCGGGCCCGGCTGGAGGAGCGCACCCGGATCGCCCGGGAGATGCACGACGTGGTGGCGCACCGGGTGTCGCTGATGGTGGTGCACTCCGGGGCGCTGGAGCGGATCGTCGTCAAGGATCCGGAGAAGGCCGCGCAGAGCGCCAAGCTGATGGGCGAGGTGGGCCGGCAGGCGCTGAACGAGCTGCGCGAGATCCTCGGGGTGCTGCGGATGGACGACGCGCGGCAGCCGGAGCCGGACTCGCTGGCGGGGCTGCCGCGGCTGGTCGACCAGTCCCGGGCGGCCGGGATGGCGGTGACGCTGACGGTCAGCGGCAGCCGGCAGGAGTTCACCGGCGAGGCCGAGCAGACCGCCTACCGGGTCGTCCAGGAGGGCCTGACCAACGCGCACAAGCACGCCGGCGGCGCGCAGGTGTCCGTACTGCTGTCGTACGCGCCGAACGGGGTGCGGGTGGCCGTGGTGAACGCCTGTCCGGGCGGGGAGAAGGGCGCGGCGCAACTGCCCAGCGGGGGCAACGGGCTGGTCGGGATGCGGGAGCGGGTGATCGCGCTGGGCGGCACCTTCTCCTCCGGGCCGGAGGCGGACGGCGGGTTCCGGATCGAGGCGGTGCTGCCGTCGCGGCTGGCGGTACGGGCGGAGCGGCTGCGCTGAGCCCGGGCTCTCGCGTCGGGCCGGGCTCGTCACGTCGGGCCGGGGGTTGTCACATCGGGCCCGGGCCGGGCCGCTGTCGAGCCCCGCTCAGCGCTGACCGGTGCTCAGTACTCGTCCGGGGTGCGCAGCCGTTCCGGGGCGGTGCCCAGGACCAGGGTGGAGATCGCCTGGTCGATGCCGTGGCCGAGGAACCACTCGCCGGCGTGGTCCAGGCTGTAGACCCGGCCCTCCTCGTCGACGGCCAGCAGCGCCTGCCCGTACGCCTCCTCGCCGAGCGGGGCCAGCTGCGCCCCCAGGGCCCGGCCGAGGTCGAGCAGGGTGCGCGGCTGGTGCAGGCCGCACAGCGGGTCGATCAGGAACGGGGTGCGGGCCAGTTGGCGGCCGGGGCCGGACAGGTCGAAGGCGAGGCCGCCGAACTCGGCCCAGGCCTCCACCGCCGCCGGGAACACCGCGTGCCGCACGCCGGTGGGCGCGCCGTACCCGGCCAGGGTGTCGGCCCACTCCTCGGCCTGCCGGATCTGCCAGCGGCCGGGGTGCCAGCCGGCCGCCTTGAGCTCGGCGGCGACATCGGCGGCGAAGCGCGGGCGGGTCCGGGCGCCGGCCGGGGAGAGGGTGGCCGGCGCGGGCGGGATCGGCGGGTTCAGGGCGGGCTCCAGGGCTGGGGGACGGGGGACGTGCCGGCGGCTCGGCCGGTCAGTTCGCGGGCGGCCCGACGGCGACGCTCCGTACGGTGAAGTGCTCCAGCATCGGAGCGCAGGAGCGGCACGGCGGGGCGTGGCTGCCGTGCGCCGGGTCGCCCTCCTCGCGGATGCGAACGGTCGTCATCCGGGAACCCTTGAGCGCCTTGCGGGCCTCGTGCAGGGTCATCGGCTTGCGGGCGGCGCGCTTGGAGCGGTTGCCGTCGACCGTGGTCAGGTACTGGGAGAGCAGGACGGCCTCCGGGCAGCGGCCGGTGAACCGCTCGCGGGCCTCCCTCGGCAGGGCGTCCAGGAAGTCGGCGACCAGGTGGTGCAGGACCGGGCGGCGGGGGTCCTTGTCGCCCGCCAGGGTGTGCACCTCGCCGCCCTTGAGCGACAGCGCGGCGGCGACGGCGGGCAGCAGGCTGTCGCGGTGGTGGCGCAGCACGGGCGGGCCCGCCGGCTCACCGGTGGTCATCCGTCCTCCTCCTCGTAACCCGGCGTGGGCCGGGGGTGACCGGGCCGGTCCGGGGCAAGCCTGTCAAACGACACCGACAACCGCACATCCGGGGTGCGGCGGTGGCCGGCGCCGCGACGGACCGGCCGGGTGGGCACCCGATCCCGACCGAATGTGCACGACCTCGTCATGACTTGTCCGTTGATCTGCCGAAACGGCCTCCGGGCCGGGGTGCGGGCGGTAGCGTGCGGGCAACTCGGCCCGGTGCGGGCGCCGTTGGCGGTGGTCCACGGGCCTTCGTGGCGTATCGGGTCGTCCTGAACGGGGGTTCGGGGCTTCGGCCGGGCCCGAGGCTGTCGGGTGGCGGCCTGGCAGATGTCGGTGGTCGCCTGGCAGCTGAGGGGTTGAGGGCAGGCCCTAGGCTGGTGCCCAGCAGGCACCGTATTTGCAGCAGCCAGTGGGGGCTCCCAGATGACGACAGGTCGGCCCGGCGTCGCCGCCGCACCGAACGCGGCGTACGCAGGTCAGGTGGTGCAGTTCCCGGACCCGGTCCGCGCGGAGCGGCACCCCGCCGGGGTCAGGGTGGACGAGTACGGCTACCCGGACTTCGGTCCGTACGCCGCCGCCGTGGCCGAGGTGGCCGACCCGCCGCAGGGCTTCGGCGTGGACGAACTGCGGCTGACCGACTACGTCTCGGCGAACGCCGCGCTCTACACCCAGGGTCACCCGCTCTGGGCCGATCTGACGACCGCCGTCGCCACCCCGGCAGGCTGGACCTGGCACCACGCGGTCGGCCGGGCCGCCCCCGGCTGGCGGCGGATGGAGCTCGTCCCGGTCGAGGTCAAGGCGCTGCTGCGGCACCACGGCGGCCTGGCCACCTCCGGCGCCGACCACACCCGCCGCGGCACCCGCCCGTTGCAGGAGCGCCGTGCGGTGCACTTCTCGCTGGCCAAGGACGGCGGCGCCCCGAACGGCGTCCCCGAGGACCTGGTGCAGCGCGCCGAGCAGCGTCTCGGCTACCGGCTGCCCGACGCCTACCGCACCTTCCTCAAGCTGGGTGGCGGCCGCGCCCCGGTCGGCGTGGGGCTGGACACCGAGCTCGGACTGCTGCTCGACCAGCCGTTCCTGACGCTCACCGAGGAGTACGGCACCACGGACCTGGTGTACACGAACAAGTGTCTGCGCGACCACCTGACCAAGGACTACCTGGGCATCGCCTACGCGCAGGGCGGCCTGGTCGCGCTCAAGGTGCGCGGCGAGCGGGCCGGTTCGGTCTGGTTCCACCTGTACGACGACGCCCGCGACACGGGTGCCCCGGAGGCCCCGGAGAGCCGGTGCGCGCGGCTGCTGCTGCCCTGCGGCGAGGACTTCGACGCCTTCCTGCTGCGGCTGGCGGGCAGCCCGCCTGAGCTGGAGTCGGTCGCGGAGCTGATGGTGGACGGCGGGTTCGCCCGGGCCGTCCCGGTGGGCTGAGGCGCGTGGTCGCGGTGGTGTCGGTGATCGCAGTGGTGCCGGTGGCGCCGGTGGAACGGGGGACGAAGAGGATGCGGACAGGGGTGAACCGGGCGTGGTGACGTACACGCAGGCGCAGGAGCTCGCCGAGGAGTGGATCAACGGCGGGGTGCCGCGCTCGCAGCAGCGCGAGGTACGGGTCAGGGAGTTCGACCTGGGCTTCGTCTGCTGGGCCGTGGCGCCCGCCGACGGCCCGGACGCCGCGAGCCGCACGGTCGGTGCGGGCAGCTCGGGCGAGGCGCGGCTGGTGATCGCCCGGGATTCGGGCGCCAGCACGCTGTGGCCCGCGCTGCCCGTCAACGAGGTGGTCCGGCAGTACGAGGAGATCTACGGGCGGCCGGTGGCGGCCAACCCGGCCGGGGCGGCGAAGCCCGCGCCCGGGCCGGTGGAGGCGACGTCCTTCCTGCTCAGCCCGCCGCAGTGGCTCCAGGAGGCCGGGGCCGCGGCGATCGCGGCCGAGGCGGAGCGGCTCGGGACGGCTCCGGCGGGTGCGGCGGGTGCGGCTGTCGAGGCTCCGGCCGTCGCCGCTGCCCCGGCGCCCGTCGAGGCGCCGCCCGCCGTGGTGCCGACCGCGCGGGCCGTGCTGACCGAGCCGCCGGTCTCCGACCGGCCCGCCGGTGACGCGCCGACCATGCTCGCGCCGCCGTCCGGCCACGACGGGTCGGCCGTCGCGGCGCAGCCGCAGGTCCCGGTACCGGCCGCGCCGGTCGCACCCGCGCCGGTGCCGGCCGGAGACGAGGCCGGGACCGTCCTGATGTCCGAGGGGCTGCGGACCACCGGCTCGGACCTGCCCGCGGCCGCGGCCCCGGCCGGTGCCGAGGCCGCGACGATGCTGATGCCGCCGACGGGCGGGGGCCCCGGCCTGCCGCCGGTCCCGCCGCCCGTCGCCCCGCCGGTGCCGCAGGCCCCGGCTCCCGCCCCGGCCGTGGAGCCGGCGCCCACGCTGCTCGCGCCGCCGGAGGCCGTGCCGGGCCTGATGGGCCTGCCGGGTGCTCCGGCCGCCCCGCCCGTCGGCGGCCCGCAGGTGGAGCACGCGCCGACCATGCTGGCTCCGCCCGGCGGCCTGCCCGGCCTGGCGGGTCTGCCGGGCGCGCCGGCCCCCGGTGCTCCGGTTCCCGGCGCCCCCGTTCCTGGTGCCCCCGTTCCCGGTGCCTCGGAAGGCGCCGTGCCGCAGCCCGGCCTCGGCCGGGGCGCGGCCTCCGCTCCGCCTCCGCCCCCGCCGGCCGGGTTGCGCGGCGGCCCCGCCGGTTCCGCCGGTGCGGGCCCCGCCCCCGCCGGGCTCGGCCGGGGCGCGGCCGCCGCCCCGCCGCCGCCTCCGCCCGCCGGACTGAAGCAC
>NZ_JBHTWX010000137.1:0-22581 GCF_042792155.1 Kitasatospora sp. NPDC056651
AGGACCCCTCCGGCCCGGCCCTCCACTTCACCACCCCCGCCTGGCAGGCCTTCATCACCGCCATCCGCACCGGCGAGTTCGACACCCACTGACCCGCACTCACGCGCCGCCGCCCTCCCCGAGGGTGGCGGCGCGCAGCGGTCCCGCCGCCCGTTGCCGGGGCGGGCCCGCTTCGGTTCCCCGGAGGGCAACTCAGGAGGCCGGCGGATCGATCTCCCCCGCGAAGACGATGACCTGGTCGATGAGGCTCCGCCTCAGGTGGACGACGTCCGTTCCGGCCAGTTGAGGGCCTCCGTCCGGCGTGGTGAAGACCCACCGGTACCGGGCCCACTCGCCGGGCATGTCCACCGCCGAGCAGCGCGCCATCGTGCCGGTCCCCGCCGGGTGGCGCCGGATGTCCAGCACGAACCGCTCGACCGCCGCGATTCCCTCGCTGCGGCCCAGCGGCCCCCAGAAGACCACGTCCGAGGTCAGGGCCCGGGAGAGCAGGGCCGTCACATAGCTGTCGTCCGAGGCGTTGAACGCGGAGATGAACGTGTCGATCGCGGAGCGTGCCGTCTCTTCCTGCATGCCCCCAGTCATACCAGCCGTTGCGCATACGCTCCTCCCGCGGATCGTGATCTTGCCGTCCTCCACAATGGTGCCCATGACCGATGAGCCCCTGTCCGTGCCCCTCGCCGAGCTGCGCCGGTCGTTCGACGTGCTGCTGCGCCATGTGGAGGCCGCCACGGCGGGCGGTGCCGTCGCCCTGGACAAGGACTACTTCTGGTCCGTCCCCCCGGACGAGCAGTACGACGTCACCAGGAGACCGGACGACCTGACGATCGGCCAGCTCTCGGAGTCCTGGCAGCACCTGCGGGATCTGCTCGCCGACGAGGACCGCGTCCTGGGATACCACCTGGTGTGGCTCGCCGACGTCCTGCGGGCGATAGGCCAGGACCTTCCGTAGCCGCCCCGGCAGCGGCCGTCGCCCCGACTCTCAGACGTCGACCCCGTAGGCCCGCAGGAAGACCTCCACGGCCTCGTCCGCGACCGCGTCCGGGTCGGCGTCGGGCCGGTACTCCAGCGGGCCGGTGAGCAGCGCGAGGAGGTGTTCGGCGGCGGGTTCCGGGTCGCAGGGGCGCAGGTGGCCGGCGAGCACCAGACGGGCCAGGCGGTCGGCGAGCGCGGACCGGGTCCGCAGGGCCGTGCGTTCGCGTACGCTCGCCGCCGGGCCGGGGAACCGCTCCGCCTCGGCGTTCGCCAACCTCCCGACCGCGCGGGCGTCTTCGCCGTGGCAGGCCCGGAGCAGTTCGCGGGCCACGGTCTCGAAGGCGGCGCGCGGACCGTCGTGCGCCGCGACGGCCCGGACCTGTCCGACGACATGGCGCCCACACTGGCGCGGGAGATCCTGGCCCTGCACGAGGAGAAGGTCGCGCTCCACCCGCGGTGGGCCGCCGAACTCGGCCCGCTGCTGGCAGCGTAGGCCCGCCCCCTCGGACCCGCCGCCGTCTATCCCCCGGCGGCGGCACGCACGGGAAGTCGGCCGGGCCGACTTCCCACTCCCCCGGCCGCCGGACGGCGGGCCCTCCCGGCCCGTCTCCCCCGAAGGACGACACGGCCCCACATGCCGCCGCCCGCCCCGCGGCGCCGGGGCCGCGGGGCGGGCGGGGTGGCGCGCGGGGTCAGTCCAGGGCCAGGAAGCTGCCGACGTTCTCGTCCGGCCGGAACTCGCCCGGCCCCAGGGGGTTGAGGATTCTGGTCATACAGTTGCCGTCGGGGAACAGCAGGATGGTGCCGCCGGTCCGGTTGGCGATCGCGGTGTCCGGGCCGAGGCCGGGGTAGCACTGGCCGCCCTGCGGGTCCCGGACCTGCTTGAAGTTGCTGCCGTTCTCCAGGATCACGACGCCGGGCGCCGCCGAGGCGGTGGAGAGGTTGACGAAGGACAGGGCGAGGACGCCGGCGGTGACCACGAGGGCCGCGCGCGGACGGATGCGCATGCGCATGGGGACTCCCGTTCTGGAGGAGGTTTCGCACGAGGGGGACATCACCGGGAGCGACAGGCCTCGGCCCGGCCGCTGCCCCGTCACTCCCGACGCCCTGTTACCCGGACCGGGGCCGGATCCGACCGCGGCGCCCGACGGTTCACCCGAACGAGGTTCGCATACCCACCGCCGTCGCCGCCCCGGCCCCGGCGCCGGCCCCGGCCTCAGTTGACGAAGTAGCTGAACCCGACCGTCGCCGCCGTCATCCCGGCCGCCACCTGCCGGGTCACCGTCCCCTGACAGCCGGCCGCCGAGTACACGTCGACCCTCGCGTCCGTGAGGTTCTCCACCAGGACCGGCGACAGGGTCGGGTAGCAGCCCCGTGCCGGGTTCTGCTTGGTCACCCCGTTGACCACCAGGGTCCCGGTGGCCGCCTGCGCGGGCACCACCAGGGCCAGCGCACCGACGGCGGCCAGCATCCCGGCCAGGGCGATTCGACGACGCATCACTGTTCTCCTTTTCCGAGGGCGCACGAGGAGGGAAGAGGCGCCCTTCCGGGCCATGGATCCCCCGCACCCGCCCCGGGCCCGGCGCTGTGCGCCGCCCGGAAACCCGTTTGGCGCAGCGCGCCGCCCGCTGCTACCTTTCCGGTGGCCGTGCGAGAGAACGAGGAGGTGGTACCCGTGAACACGACGACATGGGTGCTCTCCTCCGGGGTCACGGTCGGGCGATAGGTCGTCCGGGAGCGCCGCTGCGAGCCCTCCCCGAAAGGCACGACCGTGCACTTCACCTGCGAGAACCTCCTCGACGACGGCATCGTCGAGCGCGATTTCACCCTCGGCGCCATCCCCGGCACCCTGTGGACCCCCGCCCCCGCGGCCGCCGCCTCCTCCGCCGCCGCGCCGCTCCCGCTGATCCTGATGGCCCACAACAACGCCCTGCCCAGGCGGGAACCCCGGCTGGTCGCCCGGGCCCGGCACACCGCCGCCCAGGGCTACGCGGTGGCCTCCATCGACGCCGCCGGGTGCGGCGAGCGGCCCCGCTCGGCGGCCGACGAGCGGGCCCGCGCCGAGCTGCGCCGGGCCGCGCGGGCCGGCGAGCCCCTCGACGAGGTCCTGGAGTCCTTCGTCGGCCCGCTGGTCACCGGCGCCGTCCCGGAGTGGCGCACCGCCCTGGACGCCCTCCTCGCCCTGCCCGAGATCGCCGACGGCCCCGTCGGCTACTCCGGGTGGGCCGCCGTCGGCATCCACCTGGCGGCCACCGAGCCGCGCATCGCGGCGGCCGGCCTCTTCGCCGGGGGCTACGTGCCCCTGGCCCAGCGCGAGGAGGCCCGCACCGTCACCGTCCCGCTGCTGTTCCTGCTCCAGTGGGACGACGAGGGCAACCCCCGCGAGCGGGCCCTGGAGCTGTTCGACGCCTTCGCCGGCAAGGAGAAGACGCTGCACGCCAACACGGGCGGGCACACCGGCACCCCGTGGTTCGAGGTCGAGGACAGCGGCCGTTTCTACGACCGGCACCTCAAGTAGGACAGCCCGCCGGGCCCCCCGCCGACGCGGCGGGGGGCCCGGCGGCCCTGGGGGTGTGCGGGTGCCGGGGTGTAGACAGGGGCGACCGCACGGCGGCGGGATCCGGGGGCGAAGGGGGCGGGGGCGTGTACGGCATGAGCGCGCGGGAGGCATGGCGGTTCTGGTGGCGTTGCCTGGCCGGGCCCGTCGCCGTGATCGTGCTGGTGCTGTGCGCCGGCCAGGTCGGCCCCGCGTGGTCGGCGCACCGGGGCCACGGGCGGGCGGGGACGTGGACGGTGACCGGGGTCGTGTGCGGCAGGGCGACCTGCGAGGACGTCGGGCGTTTCGTCTCCGCCGACGGCTCGCGCGTCCTGACCGGCGCCGGCGTGTTCGGCGGCTCCTCGCTGGAGGCGGGCGCGAGCACCGCCGCCGTCGACGCCGGCGGTGACGTGCTCTACCCGCCCGGCGGCGGCCGGGCCTGGCTGGTGTACGGCGGCGGGGCGGCGCTGCTCGCCGTGCTCTGCGGGGCCTGGGTGTGGACGGTCCCCGTCGCGGCGGCGCGGCGCCGGCGCGCGGTGCGGGCCGCCCGGGTCGGATCCGGGCCCTGACCGCGGCGCAACTGCTCGTCTACGCTGGGCGGGTGAGCACTCATGCGTCCGACGGAGCCCGTGTCGTCCCCCTGCCCGCGAGGGCGCCGCGGCAGCGGCCCGCGCCGCGCGAGCCGCTGTGGCGCGATGTCGTGGGCGCCGTGCTGCGGCGTGAACGGCTGGCCCAGGAGCGGACGCTGAAGGAGGTCGCCGAGGCGGCCCGGATCTCGATGCCGTACCTGTCGGAGCTGGAACGCGGCCGCAAGGAGGCCTCCTCCGAGGTCCTGGCGGCCGCCGCCCGGGCGCTGGGGCTGGGCCTGGCCGACCTGCTCTCCCTCGCCCAGGCCGACCTGGCCCGCCACGCCGGCGCCCGCGCCCGGGCGGCCGGCAGCCTCGCGGGCCGCCCTCGCACCGCGCTCCCGGGCCGCCACACCGGCCTCGCCCTGGCCGCCTGAGCACACCCGGGCACGTCTGAAGTCCGCTGCGCGGCCCGCCTCCCGGGGCGCGGTGGACACGGTGGCGGGCGGCCGGGCGGGTCCCGCGCGCGGACCCGGCGGTGGCGCCGCCGCACGAGGCCGAGGTGCCGCGCCACCGCGCGGTGCGGTGGGCGGTGGCGCGCCGACCGCGCCCGGCGCCTTGGCGGCGCGGTCCGCTGGCGGCGCGGTCCGCTGGCGGCGGGGCCCCGCCACCCCCCGTTCCTTCGCCCAAAGGGGAGGGGTGGCGGGGCCCTTCTTCCGCCCGCGTCAGGTGGTCTGTGGGTGCCTCAGGCGGCGGCCGGGGCCGGGGCGGTCCTGGCGGTCTCGGCGTGGTGGGCGAGGCAGTCGTCGGTGAAGGCGAGGGCCCGCAGGTGGTAGGGGCGGGCGGCGTGGCCGAGGGAGAGGTTGTGGCCGGCGCGGCGGGCGGTGGCCAGGTGGGCCAGGCCCGGGGGGAAGGCGGCGGTCAGGGCCGCGCGGTCGTCCTCCTCCAGGCGCCACCAGTGCTCGTGGTCGGCGAGGGTGAGGCGTACGGGCACGCGCACCCGGGCGGCGAGGTGGCTGTAGCGGGCGGGCCAGGTGGCCAGTTCGCGGGATTCGAGGGCGGGGACGGGGGTGAGCAGGGCGCGGGCGGCGTGGAAGGTGCCGGGCGGGTAGAGGCCGAGGGGGCCCCAGTTGAGGCGGCCGCCGCCGGCGAGGTCGTCGGGGCGTTCCCACGCGCCGGGGGCGTAGTGCTGGGCGAGGCCGGAGATGTCGCAGCCCAGCAGTGGCAGGCGGGCGTCGGCGGGCCAGTGGGCGGCGAGGTTCAGGGCGATCTTGCCGCCGAAGGAGTGGGCGAGGAGCTGGACGCCGGCGCCGGTGGGGTGGGCGCGGGCGTAGTCGGTGAGGGCGGCGTGGAGGGTGGCGGCCTGGTCGGCGATGAGCTGGCCGTGCGGCAGGCGGTGGGCGGAGGCGCCGTGGCCGGGGCGGTCGATCGCCAGGACGGTGTAGCCGAGGTCGGCGGCGAGGGTGAGCAGGCTGGTGTCGGGGTGGGCGGGGCCGGCGAAGTAGGCGGCGCGCATGCCGCGGCCGTGGATCGCGAGGACGACGGCCTTGGGGGTGCGGTCCTCGGGTTCGGCGACCAGGGCGGAGAGGGGGATGCCGCCGGCGTCCAGGACCAGGGAGCGGGTGCGGAGTTCGCCTCTCACGCGGCCACCTCGGCGCGGGCGGCGTCGAGGCCGGTGAGCCAGCCGTCGAGGTCGGGGCTGCGCATCAGGGAGGTGCCGACGAGCAGGGCGGCGTAGCCGGCGTCCAGGAGGCGGGCGGCGTCGCGGGGGTGGGTGATGGCGGAGGCGGAGACGGGGGCGCGGCAGCCGGCCTGTCGCAGGGCGGGCAGCAGGCGCAGGCTGCGGGTGAGGTCGCCGCGGTCGCGTTCGCGGGTGCGGATGTCCTTGTTGTTGACGGCGACGACGCATTCGGTGATGCGGGGCAGGGTGTCGAGTTCGCGTTCGTGGGTGATCTCGACGAAGGGGGTCAGGCCGAGGTCGAGGGCGCAGGTGACCAGGCGGCGCAGGGAGGTGGCGGGCAGCAGGGCGGCGGTGAGCAGGACGGCGCCGGCGCCCAGGGCGCGGGAGGCTTCGAGCTGGGCGGGGCGGGTGAGGAAGTCCTTCTGGAGGACGGGCAGGGCGGTGGCGGCGGTGACCTCGCGCAGCAGGCGGGGGGTGCCGCCGAACCAGCGGCCGGTGACGACGGACAGGCAGGGGGCGCCGGCCTGTTCGTAGCGGGTGACGAGGTCGGTGACGGTGCGTTCTCCCAGGAGGTCGGCGCCGTGGGGGTCGCGGAGTTTGACTTCCATGACCAGGGGGCGCCGGGCGGTGAGCAGGGCGTCGATGAAGCGGGTGCTCATGCGGGGGCCTCCTGGAGGCGGGGGTGCCAGGCGCGGGTGAGGGCGGTGACGGCTTCGTGGGTGAGGCGCCCGGTGCGGTCGCGGGCGGCGGTGTCGATGTCGGCGCCGGCGTACAGGGGGTGGTCGGTGACGGTGCGGTAGGTGTCGCGGTTGGCGGTGCTGAGGCCGCCGGCGAGGAGGAAGGGGATGGTGAGGCGGGGCAGCAGGGCGTGGACGTGGGCGGGGTCGAGGGTCTGGCCGGTGGAGCCGACGCGGCCGTCGTCGGTGACGGTGTCCAGGAGGAACAGGTCGCAGCCGGCGCGTTCGAAGGCGGGGGTGAAGGCGCGTTCCAGGCAGCGGCCGCGGGAGAGGTGGAGGACTTTGACGAGGACGGCGTAGGGCAGGTGTTCGCGCAGTTCGGCGACGAGGGCGGGGCTCTGGTAGGCGTGGAGCTGGATCCAGCGGATGCCGGTGGCGCGGGCGAGGGCGGCGATGGTGGCGGCGTCGTCGAGGAAGGTGACGAGGACGGGTTCCAGGCCCAGGCGGATGGCGGTGGCGGCGAGGTCGGCGAGGCGGTCGGCTTCGAGTTCGGCGGGGCCGCCGGGCACGCCGTGCCACAGTCCGACGAGGGTGGGGCCGGTGTCGGCGAGGAGGGTGAGGTCGGCGCGGGTGCGGGCGCCGCAGACCTTGAGGTGGCCGGATCTGGCAGGGGCCGCGAGGGCGGCGGGGGCGCTCATTTGCCCAGTCCGAGCATGGCGGCGATGCGGTTGTACTGGATCTCGTTGCTGCCGGAGTAGATGGTGCCGGCGACGGCGTTGCGCACGTCCTTCTCCAGTCCGTATTCGGACATGTAGCCGTTGCCGCCGAAGACCTGGACGGCGGCCAGCGAGGTGGCGAGGTTGGATTCGCTGGTGAGGAGTTTGGCGATGGCCATGTCGACGGTGACGTTGTCGCCGGCTTCCAGGCGCTGGGCGGTGTCGTACAGCCACTTGCGGGCGGTTTCCAGGCGGATCTTGGTGTCGACGATCTTGTTGGCGACCGACTGGTAGGAGCCGATGGGCTTGCCGAAGGACATGCGGGTCTTGGCGTAGTCGAGGCAGCGTTCCAGGCGGTGCTGCATCTCGCCGGTGTTGACGATGAAGGAGTAGAGGATCTCGCGTTTCATGACGTGGTCGAGGACGAGGAAGCCGCCGCCGACGCGGCCCAGGACGCGGTCGGCGGGCACGCGGACGTCGTCGAGGTAGAGCTCGGAGAGCGGGGAGGTGCGCAGTCCCATCTTCTTGATGGGGTTTCCGCAGGTCAGGCCGGGGGTGTCGGCGTCGACGAGGAAGGCGGTGACGCCGAGCGCGCCGCCTTGGGGGTGGGTGCGGGCGTAGACGACGATGACGTCGGCGACGGGGCCGTTGGAGACGAAGGTCTTGGCGCCGTTGAGGACGAAGTGGTCGCCGTCGCGCACCGCGCGGGTGCGCATCTGCATGGCGTCGGAGCCGCCCTCGGACTCGGTGATGGCGTGGGCGCCGATGGCCTCGCCGGAGGCGATGCGGGGCAGGTAGGCGTCTTTGAGGGCGGGTGAGCCGAAGGCCTGGAGGGGGACGCCGGTGGAGGCGATGGAGGTGGTGACGGAGAAGTTGAGGCCGCCGTCGCGGCAGGTGTGGCCGAGGCCTTCGAGGACGTACATGGTGGTGAGCAGGGACTGGCCCAGGCCGCCGTGGCGTTCGTCGAAGGGCAGGGAGAGGATGCCGGTCTTCTGGATCATGCGCCACTTGTCGTGGGAGAAGGCGGCCTGTTCGTCGCCTTCGATGTGGCCGGCGCTGAGGTCGTCGCCGAAGCGGGCCAGGCCCTCGCGCAGGGCCTTCTGGTCGGCGTTCCAGCGGATCATGGGGTGTGCCGCCTTCCTCCCGGGCCCGCCGGTGCGGGGGCCTGGGGTGGCAGGCCGGCGCGCGGGGCGCGCCGGCGCTCGTTTCGAACAGAAGGGGTCCGCCGCCTGGGGCAGGAGGCCGGGCCCTCTCGGACGAGAGGGCCTAGTAGGCGGAGGAGGAGTGGGCGTCGAGCTGGTGGACCTCGTCGCCGCGCAGGGCCGGGGAGAAGACGCAGACCAGGCGCAGGTCCTCGTGGGGGCTGGCGACCAGGTAGTGGGCGTCGTGCCGGTCGAGGGCGTACAGGCGGCCGGGGGTGATGGGGTGGGAGTTGCCGTCCATGTCGATGACCTCGCCGGAGCCGGCGATGCAGTAGCAGGCCTCGAGGTGGTTGCGGTACTCCAGGCGGGACTTGGTGCCGGCGTTGACGGTGGTGTCGGTGAGGCTGTAGCCGAGGCCGTCGCTGGCGACCAGGAAGCGGCGGGACAGGCCGTTGCCCCACTCGACGGTCTTCACGTCGTCGATGTCGCGGATCAGCATGCGGGTTGGTCCTCTCGGGTGGCGGTGGCGGGGGTGGTGGTGCGGGGGGTGGTGCGGGGGGTGGTGCGTCCGCCGCCGGTGCCCGCGAGGGCGGGGCGGGCGGGGCGGAGGTCGGTGAGGTAGGCGCGCAGCTCCTCGACGGGGTCGAGGTGGTGGGCGGCGGCCTGTTCCAGGCGGGCCACGGCGGCGGAGCCGACGATCGCGGCGTCGGCGCCCGAGGCGGCGACGGCGTCCAGGTCGGCGGCGCTCTTGACGCCGAAGCCGACGGCCACGGGGGTGTCGGGGGCGGCGGCGCGCAGCGCGGTGACGGTGTCGGCCAGGGTGTGGTGGCCGGTGGCGGGCGTGGTGCCGGAGCGGCCGTAGTGGGCGACGAGGTAGACGTAGGCGCCGGCGGCGCCGCGGGCGGCGGCGGTGAGGACGCCGGGGGCGGAGGCGGGGTAGCAGGTGGTGACCTGCGGGAGGCCTTCGTCGCGCAGGGCGTCGTGCCAGGCGGGGCGCACGCGCGGGGGCAGGGCGTGGACGAGCAGGGCGCGGGCTCCGGCGTCGGCGATGGCGCGGGCGCTCTCGTGGGGGTCGCGGTGGCGCAGGCTGTGGCTCCAGTCGGCCAGCAGCGCGACCTTGAGGTGCCGCAGGTGGGGGGTGAGGCCGGCGAGTTCGGCGAGGACGGTGTCCAGGGTGGTGCCGGCTTCGAGGGCGCGGGCGGCGGAGCGGCGGATGACGGGGCCGTCGGTGGGCGAGTTGGGGAAGGGCACGGCCAGTTCGAGGACGTCCACGCCCTGGTCGTCGAGCATGTGGGCGAGGTCGGCGAGGCGGCCCGCGGGGTCGCCGGCGTTGAGGAAGACCGCCAGGCCCGGGGTGTGTGCGGGGAAGAGGCGTTCAGACACCGGCCACCTGCCGGGTTCCGGCGCGCAGGCGTTCGGCCAGCGAGCGGGGGGTGCCGTCGGCGAGGGCGTCCAGGGCCTGGGCGTAGGCGGTGTGCCAGCGGGTGTGGCGGCCGGAGGCGAGGGCGAGGGCGGCGGCGTTGAGGGCGATGGTGTGGGTGGCGGTTTCGCCGCCCTGGCCGGCGAGGGCGGTCAGGAAGTGGCCGGTGAGGTCGTGGGGGTGGGGGGCGAGGTCGGTGAGGGTGCCGGTGGCCGGGGCGACGGAGCCGGCGGGCAGGTGGATCGCGCCGTGGGGGGTGTGGAGGGTGTTGTCGGCGAAGGGCAGGAGTTCGTCGGCGCCGGCGTTGTTGTGGGCCAGCCACACGGTGCGTCCCGGGGTGTGGGGGGCGAGGTGGCGCAGGGCGGTGAGGGCGGCGGTGGTGGCGGTGCCGGTGAGCTGGGCGGTGACGGGGACGGTGGCCAGCAGCGGGCCGAGGGTGTTGAGGAAGGCGCCGAAGGGTTTGAGGGTGAGGGGGTAGAGGGTGCGGGCGAGGCGGGTGAGGGCGGGCGGGTAGACGTGGGGGCCGGTGAAGGCGATGCCGTGGCGGGCGAGGTGGTCGGCGGTGGCGGCGTGGCTGGAGGTGAGGGTGATGCCCAGGCGTTCCAGCAGGTCGACGGAGCCGGCGGCGCTGGTGTAGGCGCGTGAGCCGCTCTTGACGACGGGGATGCCGATGGCGGCGGCGGTCAGGGCGGCGGCGGTGGAGAGGTTGAAGGTGGCGGGGCCGCCGCCGGTGCCGACGATGTTGACGCTTCCCGGGTGGGCGGGGCCGGGGTGGGGGGCGCGTTCGGTCAGGGAGCGGGCCAGGGCGGTGAGGGTGGCGGGCTCGGGCAGGCGGGTGCTGAGGGATGCCAGCAGGGCCGCCGCCTGGGCCCGGTCGCTGTCGGCCGGGCCCAGGGTGCGGTGTTCGAGCTGGTCCCACCACGAGCGCCAGGCGTCCAGGTCGACGGGGTGTCCGGCGAGCAGTGCGGTCGGGGCCGGGTGCATGGTGCTCAGCCGCCCACCGTGGTGGTGGCCGCGGTGCGGCGCTGGGTGATGAAGGCGTCGATGGCGGCCACCGAGCGGAAGTTGTTGGGGTCGAGGTCGGTGTCGTCGACGGGCAGGGCGAAGTGGTCCTCGACCCAGGCGATGAGTTTGAGGACGCCGAGGCTGTCGATGACGCCGTCGGAGAGCAGGTCGTGGTCGTCGGCGAGCTGGTCGGGGGTGACGTCGGGCAGGAACTCGTCGATGAGGAAGCGCTTGATCCGGTCGATGTTGCTCATGGCGGCAACTCCTTGGTTCTGGTCGGTGGTTGACGGTTTGTCGGTGGTCGGCGGCTTGTCGGGTGGTGCGGGGCGGGGGGTCAGGGGGTGGGCAGGGCGGCCTTGCGGTCGACCTTGCCGGTGGCGGTCTTGGGCAGCGGGGTGTCCTGGATGGCGAGTTTCTCCGGGACGGCGGCGCGCGGCAGGTTGCGGGCGAGGTGTTCGCGCAGGGTGAGGGTGTTGAGGGTGGAGCCGGGGGCGCGGTGGACGGTGGCGTGCAGGCGTTTGCCGGTCAGCGGGTCGGCGGTGGCGGCGACGGCGGCTTCGCGGACGTCGGGGTGGGCGAGCAGGACGCGTTCGACCTCGGCGGTGTTGACGGCGACGCCGCGGACCTTGACCTGGAAGTCGGCGCGGCCGGTGAGGTGGATGCGGCCGGCTTCGTCGCGGGTGACGAGGTCTCCGGTGCGGAACCAGCGCCGGCCGTCGCCGGCGCCGGGGGGCTGGGTGGTGAAGCGTCCGGCGTCGCGGGAGCGGTCGAGGTAGCCGGCGGCCTGGAAGGGGGTGGAGACGTGGAGTTCGCCGTGGCCGGGGCCGGTGAGGGGGGTGCCGTCGGGGGTGGTGATGAGGGTGTGGACGCCGGGCAGGGGTTCGCCGATCGGCACGGGCAGGGCGGCGGCGGCGTCGAGGCGGTCCAGGCGGTGCAGGAAGCTGTCGTTGGTCTCGGTGCAGCCGTAGATGTTGTACAGCCGGGCGCCGGGGAGCAGGGCGGGCAGGGCGGCCAGGGTGCGGGCGTCGATGGCGTCGCCGGTGAACGCGGCGTGTTCGACGCTGTCCAGGACGGTGCCGGCGGTGCCGGCGGCCTGGACGAGCAGGGCGTAGGCGAGGGGGACGGCCTGCAGGACGTGGGGGCGGTGGCGGGTGAGCGCCGTGAGCAGGTGGCGGGCGCTGAGGGCGTGGGCGGGGTCGATGAGCAGGCAGGTGCCGCCGGCGGCGAGGGTGGCCCACACGTCCAGGAGGGCGAGGTCGAAGTTGAGGGGGGCGTAGTTGGCGACGGTGCGCCCGGGGCCGAGGTCGAAGGTGTCGTGGGCCCAGGCGGTGAAGCGGTCGACCGCGCCCTGGGCGAGGGGGACGATCTTGGGCAGGTCGGTGGAGCCGGAGGTGGTGAGCATGAAGGAGGTGCCGGCGGCGAGGGTGGGCACCGGGGCGGGGCGGGGCAGGGCGGGCAGGGCGGGGGTGTCCTGGCCGGCGGGGGCGAGCAGGTGGCGGGCGCCGGCCTGGGCGTAGAGGGCGGCCAGCAGGGCGGGGGCCAGCTGCGGGGAGGGCAGCAGGAAGGGGCGGCGTTCCATCAGGCAGGCCAGGACCAGGGCGATCGCGCCCGGTGACTTGGCGGCGAACAGGCCCACCGGTTCCCCCGGGGCCAGGTCCAGGGCGGTGAGGCGGGCGCGTTCGGCCTCGGCGGCGCGGGCGAGTTCGCCGTAGCTGACGGCCTCGTCGTGCCAGAGCAGGGCGGGGGCGGTGGGGCGGGTGCGGGCGTGGGCGGTGAACGCGTCGGCCAGCGTGAGTGGCGCCACCGGCGCCGCGGCGACCGGCGCCGGGCCCGGGTCCAAGGCCGGGTCCAAGGCCGGGGCCGGGTCCGGGGTGGTGGCGGGGGCGGGGGCGGGGGTGGTGGTCATCGCGGTCACTCCCCCGCCGGCGCGATGCGCGCCCAGCCGGCCTTGACGGCGGTGCCCGCGTCGGTGGCGATGGTGAAGCGCACCACCGTGCCCCCGTCGTAGGGCTGGAGGGTCAGGCGCAGCTGGGTGCCGGGGGTGGTGGGGGCGGCGAAGCGGGCGCCGAGGGCGGTGAGGCGGGCGGGGTCGCCGCCGGCGTGGTGGTCGGTGATGTGTTCGGCGGCCAGGGCGAGCAGGTGCATGCCGTGGGCGATGGGGGCGGGGAAGCCGGCGGCGCGGGCGGCGTCGGGGTCGAGGTGGATGGGGTTGAGGTCGCCGGAGGCGTGGGCGTAGGCGTGGGTGTCGGCGGTGGTGAGGGTGTGGGTGGTGGTGTGGCTCTCGCCGTGGGGGGTGGTGCCGGGGTGGGCGGCGGTGGGCAGGGTGCCGGCCGGTTCGGTGGTGGTGGCGCCCAGCAGGAGGGCGGCGGTGGCGAGGTCGGCGACGGGGGTGCCGGTGGCGGGGTCGGTGAGGCGGGTGGTGAGGGCCAGGCGGATGCCGCGGGCTTCCCTGCGGGCGGCGGTGATCTCGACGGCGGCGTCGAGGTCGCCGGGGACGAGGGGGGTGTGGGTGTGGATCTCCTGGGCGAGGTGGATGACGCCGGTGAAGGCGCTCTCGGCGGCGGTGAGGGCGGTGACGGTGTGCTGGGCGAGGGCGTGGGCGGCGACGAAGGGGTGTGCGGGGCTGGCGCCGTCCCTCGGGGGGGCGGGCAGGTGGGCGCGGGCGGCGGTGCGGTAGGCGGCGAGGTCGGCGGCGCCGATGTGCAGGCGGGTGCGCGTGAGGGGCGCGGCGGGTGCGGCGGGGGTGAGGGGTGCGGCGGGTGCGGGTGCGGTCATAGCGGGGTCACCACCAGGGTCGTGTTGTGGCCGCCGAAGCCGAACGAGTTGGACAGCACCGCGCCGGCGCCCGTGGGGCGTGCGGTGGTGTGGACGACGTCGAGGTCCAGGCCCTCTTCGGTCTTCTCGTGGTTGGCGGTGGGAGGGACGAGACGGGCGTTCATGGCCGTGATGGCGGCGATCAGTTCGACGGCGCCGGCGGCGCCGATCAGGTGGCCGATGGCGCCCTTGGTGGAGGTGACCGGCACGCCGTGGGGGCCGAAGACGGTGCGCAGGGCGGCGGCCTCGGCGCGGTCGTTGTGCACGGTGGAGGTGCCGTGGGCGTTCACGTGGGCGATGTCGCCGGGTTCCAGGGCGGCGTCGGCGAGGGCGGCGCGCATCGCGGCGACGGCGCCGGCGCCGTCGGGGCGCGGGTTGGACAGGTGGTAGGCGTCCGCGCTGGCGCCGTACCCGGCGAGCAGCGCGTAGGGGACGCGCCTGCGGGCGGTGGCGTCGGCGAGGCGCTCCAGGACGAGGAAGCCGGCGCCCTCGCCCATCACGAAGCCGTCGCGGTCGGTGTCGAAGGGCCGTGAGGCGCGCTGGGGTTCGTCGTTGCGCAGGGAGTGCGCGCCGAGGTTGCCGAACGCGGC
This sequence comes from Kitasatospora sp. NPDC056651, assembly GCF_042792155.1. NCBI lineage: Bacteria > Bacillati > Actinomycetota > Actinomycetes > Kitasatosporales > Streptomycetaceae > Kitasatospora > Kitasatospora sp. NPDC056651. Next base: position 14,120 of record NZ_JBHTWX010000137.1, read on the forward strand.
GAGGGTGACGGGGGTGAGGGTGGCCTCGCAGCCGCCGGCGATCACCACGTCGGCGCGGCCGCTTGCCAGCAGCAGGGCGCCGTGGCCGATCGCGTCCGCGCCGGAGGCGCAGGTGGTGGCGATGGTCAGGGCCGGCCCGCTCCAGTGAAGGCGCATGGCGATCTGGGCGGCGGCGGCGTTGGGCATGGTGACCAGCGGCATCAGCGGGGAGACCCTGAGCGGCCCGTGTTCGGTGTACAGCGCGGACTCGCGGTCGCTGGTGGTGCGTCCGCCGACGGCGGTGCCCACCACGACGGCGCTGCGTCCGGGGGCCGGTTCGGGGTGTCCGGCGTCGGCGTGGGCGGCGAGGGCGGCGAGGGTGCCGTAGAGGGCGAAGGGGTCCAGGCGGCGGGCGTCCTTGGCGGGCAGGAGCGGGTTGTCGGGCAGGCCGGTGACGCGGCAGCCCAGGCGCACCCGGTGGCGGGCGAGGGCGGGGTCGTCGAGGGTGGTGGCGGTGGGGCGGGCCGCGGCGACGGTGTGCCAGAGGTCCTCGGCGGTGTGGCCGGCGGGGCTGATGACGCCGAGGCCGGTGACGGCGATCGGCGGCCGGTGCTGGGGGGCCATGGCTTCGTCTCCTGTCCGTGTGTCGCGCGGGCGGCCCGGTCGCGGGGGTTCGGTTCGGTTCGGGCCGGTCAGATCAGGCCGGTCTGGGCGGCGGCGGTCAGGAACGCCTCGGCGGCGAAGTCGATGTCGGCGGCGGTGTGGCGGGCGGTGACGGCGATGCGCAGCCGGGCGAGGTCGTTGGGGACGGCGGGGGTGACGACGGGCAGGCCGATGACGCCGGCCTTGCGGCAGGCGGTGGCGTAGTCGTAGGCGGCGTCGTCGCTGCCGGCGATGACGGGCAGGACGGCGGTGGTGGAGTCCATGGTGGAGATGCCGGCGTCGTTGAGGCGCTCGCGCAGGCGCTGGGCCTGGGTCTGGGTGTGGGTGACGCGTTCGGGTTCGCGGCGCAGGATGCGCAGGGACTCCAGGGCGGCGCCGGTCTGGGCGGGGCCGAGGGCGGCGGAGAAGAGGAAGGGGCGGGCGGCGTAGCGCAGGTGGCCGATGAGGTCGTGGCTGCCGGCGACCCAGCCGCCCATGGAGGGGATGGCCTTGGAGAGGGTGCCGAGTTTGACGTCGACGCGGACCTTGTGGTCGAAGTGTTCCTCGATGCCGCCGCCGGTCTTGCCGATGACGCCGAGGGCGTGGGCTTCGTCGACCATGAGGAGGGCGTCGTAGCGGTCGCAGACCTCGCGCAGTTCGGGCAGGGGGGCGATGTCGCCGTCCATGGAGTAGACGCTGTCGACGATGACCAGGCGGACGCCGGTGGGGGCGCAGGCCTTGAGGCGGCGTTCGAGGTGGTCGACGTCGTTGTGGCGGAAGCGGGTGACGGTGGCGCCCGAGAGGCGGCAGCCGTCGACGATGGAGGCGTGGTCGTACTTGTCGATCAGGACGGTGTCGCCCTGGCCGACGAGGGCGCCGACGGTGCCGACGTTGGCGGCGTAGCCGGAGCCGAAGACCAGGGCGCGTTCGCGGCGGGCGAAGCGGGCGACCTCGGCTTCGAGTTCCTCGTGCAGGGGGATGGTGCCGGCCAGGGCCCGTACGCCGTGGTTGCCGGTGCCGTAGACGTCGACGGCGGCTTTGGCGGCGGCGACGACGCGTTCGTCTCCGGCCAGGCCCAGGTAGCTGTAGCCGGACATCATGAGCAGGCGTTCGCCGTCGAGGTCGCAGTAGGCGCTGTCGCGTTCCATCGTGTAGGCGACGAAGCTGTTGCGCCGGGAGGGGTCGGGCTCCAGGGCGGCCACGCGGGCGTTCGTTGCGGCCAGTCTGGGCTCCAGGCGCTGCCATGCTCCGGTGGCGTTCACGGGCGTTTCTCCTTCACGACGTCATGGCTTTCACGGTTTTCCACGGGCTTTCGCGGGGCTTTCGCGGGGTCTCGCGGGGGGTTTCGCGGGGTCTCGTGTGGGGTTTCTCGGGGGGTTTCGCGGGGCTTGCCCGGATGGGGTGTGCTTTCGTGTGGCTTGGTTTTCTCGAAGCCTTCACGCGGGGTGCTCAAGGATGGCTACATTTCTACGCCAGGATGCGCAAGGCGTCCGCAATAGCCGGTTTCCTGGCCTGCGGAAACTCTCTGACGTGCGGAAACTTTGCGTCCACGACGCATCGGCGGGCCGGTGGGAATGTTTCCGCTACCGGTGTTGACACCGCGCGATGCGGCGAATGTATGGTCGAAATCCGCCGAAAACCGAACGGCTGGTCGGCGGTTGATGTGTGTTCCGATCCACGGTTTCCCACGCCGACGGCCCGGCACGGGCCGTTGATTTTCCGCTTTGGCTCGAGGGGGTTGGAGCTCGTGTTGAAAGGCTTCAGGGAAGACGGCGCGTCCGAAAGATCGGGGGCGCGCGCATGCTGATCCGTCTCACCGGCCTGGTGGCGGTCGAGCACGACGACGGCGCCCCGCAGCACCTGTCCAGTGCCCAGGCCCAGGTGGCGTTCGCGCGCCTGGTGCTGGAGCGCTCCAGCGGCACCAGCCGCGACCAGCTGGCCGACACCATCTGGCCCGACGGGCTGCCCGACACGTGGGCGTCCGCGCTGCGCAGTGTGGTCTCGCGGGTGCGGGCGTTCGTCACCGCCCCGGGTCAGGGCCCGGGGGCGACCCCGCTGATCGCCCAGGGCGGGCGGTACGTGCTGCGGCTGCCCGCGGACGCGGCGGTGGACCTGGAGGCGGCGGCCTCGGCGGTCGGCGAGGCGGGCGAGGCGCTGGCCGCGGGCGGCCACGCGGTGGCCCAGCAGCTGGCCGCGGGGGCGCTGGCCAACCTGCGCGGGGCGTTCTTGCCCGATCACGAGGGCGAGTGGGCGCAGGGGGTGCGCGAGCACGTGGAGGAGCTGCGGATCAGCGCGCTGGAGACGGCGAGTCTGGCGGCCTCCGCGCTGGGTGAGGAGCACCACGCGCTGCGGTGGGCGGACGAGGCGGTGCGCCGGGCGCCGTTTCGGGAGAGTGCCTACCGGTGCCGGATGGAGGCGCTGGCGGCGTCCGGGAACCGGGCGGAGGCGCTGCGCTGCTACCAGCAGCTGCGGCAGGTGCTGGCGGAGGAGCTGGGCATCGATCCGGCGGCGCAGACGCAGGAGGTGTACCTGGCGCTGTTGCGCACCCGGGCGCCGTCGGTGCCGGCGCCGGCGGCGGTGCGGGCGGTGGACCCGGTGCTGATGGGCATCTTCGAGCCCCTGGCGCTGGCCCGGCTGGCCCGTCCGGTGCCGGCGCCGGTGCGCGCGGCCTGACGGCCCGTCGGGTGGCGGGGGCGCCGCGGCCCCGCCGCTGCCCGCGCCCGGCGGGGCGCGGGGGCGCGGTGTCCCGTCCGTCCGTCCGTTCCGTCGTCCCGCCGCGCCTCCCCGCCCCTGCCCCTCCCCCCTCCTGCCGCCCGGCCGCCCCGCCTGCGGCCCGGCCCCCGCCCCGCCGCCCCCTCCCGTCCCCGCCCGCCCCTTCCCGCGGCGAATCCCCCCCGCCCCGGCGCGAGGCGGTGTTGCGCGGGTGTTGCGGCGGGCGTGACAGACCGTCCGGCCGTAGTAGCGTCGTGCACGTGAAGTCGCGCACGACGCGCGGCTTTTGACCATCTGACGGACGGGGGTCGAGTGTTGGGAAGGGGTGGTGGGTGTGGGACGGGCACGCGTGGCGGCGCGGGTGATCGTGCACCCTGGTGTGGAGGACGTGAGCGTCCAGAAGGTGCTGGAGGCGCTCGCTGATCCGGCCCGCCGGACGGTGGTGCGCACGCTCGCGCACTCGGGGGCGGACCTCAGCTGCGGTTCCTTCGAGCTGCCGGTGGGGCGCTCCACCTCCAGCCACCACTTCAGTGTGCTGCGCGAGGCGGGGGTGCTGCGCCAGTACTACGTGGGCACCACCAAGATGAACGCGCTGCGCAGTGAGGAGCTGGAGCGGCGTTTCCCGGGCCTGCTGACGGCGGTGGTGGCCGCCGCGGACGCGGAGGCCGGGCAGGCCCGGGGGGTGTGAGGGGCGCTCAGGGGCCGACGGTCAGGACGATCTTGCCGGCCTGGGTGCCGGCCTCCAGGTAGCGGTGGGCCTCGGCGACGGCGTCGAGGCCCTCGAAGACGCGGTCGATGACCGGGGTGAACGATCCGTCGGCCAGGCCCGCGCTGACGAACGCGTGGGCGCGGCGCAGGCGTTCGTCGTCGCGGGTGACCTCGTGCATGCTGTAGAAGCGGCTGGTGACGCTCGCGAAGGTGTCCTGGCCGGGCAGCGGGGTGTCGCGCGGGTCCAGGCGCCCGTAGACGATCAGGCGCCCGCCGGGGGCGAGGGTGCGGGCGAGGGCGAGGACGCCGGGGCCGGCGACGGGGTCGAGGACGGTGCGCACCCCGCGCCCGGCGCTCGCCCGGTGGACCCGGTCCGCCAGGTCGTCCTCGCCGGTGACGACGACCTCGCAGGCGCCGGCCTCGCGCAGCCGTTCGGCCTTGGCGCGGGTGCGGGTGGTGGCGATGGGGTGGGCGCCCAGGCGGCGGGCGGTGCGGATCGCGGCCAGGCCCACGCCGGAGGCGGCGGCGGTGATCAGCACGTGGTCGCCGGGGCGCAGGTGGCCGTCCTCGGCGAGGGCGCCGTAGGCGGTGAGGTAGGGCATCCACACGGCGGCGCCCTGGGCGGGGGTGAGGTGGGCGGGGTGGGGGACGGCGGCGCGGGCGGGCACCAGGACGTGGGTGCCGTAGACGCCGTAGTCGTTCTGGGAGAACGCGGGCACGGTGTCGACGAGGTCGCCGACGGCGACGGCGGTGACGCCCTCGCCGACGGCTTCGACGGTGCCCGAGGCCTCGTAGCCGAGGGTGGCGGGCAGGCGCGGCCGCTCCAGGTAGGTGCCGGCGCGGAAGAGGGCCTCGGCGCGGTTGAGGCCGATCGCGGCGACCTTCAGGCGCAGTTCGCCGGGCCCGGGCTGGGGCAGGGGGCGTTCGGTGACGGTCAGGACCTCCGGTCCCCCGGTGGCCTCGAAGACGACGGCCTTGGGCATGGCGGCACTCTCCCCCTGGTGTGCGTGGTGATCTGCGCCCCTCAGCCAACCCCGGCAGCGCCCGCCCGTCAACCGTCGACCCCCCTCGGGACGAGGGGGATCGGGGCCCTGGCCGTGCCGGAGTTGAGTGTCCGTCGGCGGATCCCGCCGGCGGGGACCGGCCGGGGGGCGGGGACCGGCCGGGGGGCGGGGACCGGCCGGGGGGGCGGGGACCGGCCGGGGGGGCGGGGCGGGGCGTAGGCTTGGCGGCCGTGATCGACGACGGTGGGGGCCGGGGGCCGGGGTGGGAGCGCACGCGCGCGTGGGTCCAGGGGCACCTGGAGCCCGGTGAGCGCATCGCGCGGGTGAGCGCCCTGAAGGGCGGGTGGACCTCGCGGATGCGCCGCCTGGACATCGAACGTCCCGGCCCGGCGGGCGGGTACGCGCTGGTGCTGCGCTCGTTCGTCCAGCCGTTCTACCGCCGTCACGCGCCGGGGCTGCTGGCGCGGGAGGCGCAGGTGCTGGGGCTGCTGGAGGGCGGCGGCGTTCCGGCGGCGCGCCTGGTCGCCGTGGACGCGGCGGGGGCGGTGTGCGAGCACCCGTCGCTGCTGATGACGCTGCTGCCCGGCGGGGTGCGGGTGGCCGAGGACGGCCACGCGCCGCTGCGCGCGGGCCTGCTGGCCGCGCAGCTGGCCGCCGTGCACGCCCTGGACGTCGGCGAGGCGCGGCGCCCGCGGGTGTGGCAGGCGTGGACGGCGCCCGGGCGGGTGGCCGTGCCCGAGGGCACGGGGCGTATCGGGCTGTGGGAGCGGGCAATCGGGGTGATCGGCGGCGAGGTGCCGGCGTACGAGCCGTGTTTCCTGCACCGTGACTTCCATCCGGGCAACGTGCTGTTCTCCGGCGAGGGCCGGGGGTCGGCGGTGTCGGGGGTGGTGGACTGGGTGGAGACGTCCTGGGGGCCGGCGGACCTGGACGTCGCCCACTGCTCGACGGCGCTGGCCCTGCTGCACGGGCCCGAGGCGGGCCTGGCGTTCGCCGGCCGTTACGAGGCGGCGGGCGGGCGCGCGCTGGCGGCCGGGCGCGGCCACCTGTACTGGCGGCTGCTGGACGCGCTGGCGTTCGCGCCCGACGCCCGCAAGGTCGCCGAGCCGTGGCGGGAGCTGGGCCGCGCCGACCTGACGCCCGCGGTGCTGACGGGGCGTCTGGAGGACTACCTGCTGGGCCTGTTCGACCGCTACGCCTGAACCCACCCGGGGGGGTGGTGCCGTTCGGGCGGGCCCGATCGCGGTGCCGGCGCCACCCCCGCTGCGGGTGGTGGCGGCCGGCCGCCGTCCTGCGGTCAGGGCGCGGGGGGCGCCGGGGCGAAGTAGTCGCGGAGCATCTCGGTGGTCCACGCGGGCTGGCGTACCTGTCCGCGCGGCCCGAACTCCTCGAACCAGGGCTTCACTTCGAGGAACGGGGTGCCGTCGATGGCGTTCAGGTCCTCGACGTGCAGGTCCAGCCCGTCGACCTTGACGAGCCGGCAGCGGGAGGACCCGAGCCAGTTGATGCGCCGCATGTTCCGGTGGCCGAACACGCCGACCTCGGGCCAGTGCGGGTTGTCCCGGGGGCGGCGCGCGCCCCTCCCCAGTGGTCGCCGGTCGGCTCCGTCCGGCCTCCCACGACGCACCCGAGCGCTTCCACGCCGAAGACATCACCCACGTGCTTTCCCCTCTCGTGACCGGACCGCGCCCCGGCGGCGGGTCGGATGGTGGCCGCCGGGTACTCGGCGGCACGCCTGTCGACGGCGTCGACACCGACTTCCTCCTCGCGGTCAACGCGGGTGCGGACGTGCCCGACCTCGCGGTCATCCTCACCGCCGACCCCGACACCGTGCAGCGCCGCCCCGCCGACCGCGGCACCCGCCACCGCTTCGAACCCGACGCCGCCGCCACCGCCCGCGAACTGCGCCTGCACCGGGAAGCCGTCCCGGTCCTCGAACGACTCGGCTACCGGCTCCACACCGTCGACACCACCCTCCCGGCCCCCGAGCAGACCGCACGGGCCATCCTGGAATCGGTCCCGCCCCCGGCGATCAACACCAGAATCCCGTACGGGAGTTGGAGAGAGCATGAGCACCAGCACGACCAGCCCCGCCACGACGGCCGCCGCACCGCCGGTGGTGGTAGACGTCCACGTCATCCTGCGCACCACGGACGGCAGGATCCTGCTGTCCCGGCGCGGCGGCCCCTACGGCCACGGCCAGTGGCACGCCCCCAGCGGCAAGCTCGACCCGGGCGAGAAACCCGCCCACGGCGCCGCCCGCGAGCTGGAGGAGGAGACCGGGATCACCACCGATCCGGCCCGTCTGCGCCTGGCCTGCACCGTCCTGCACCACCAGGATCCCGCCACCGTGCGCCTGGGGCTGTTCTACCTCGCCACCCGCTGGGAGGGAGAGCCCGTCAACCGGGAACCCGACAAGTGCCTGGATCTGCGCTGGTTCACCGAGGACGACCTGCCCGAGGACCTCATCCCCTACCCCGGCGCCGGCATCCGCGGCGCCCTCACCGACCCCGGCGCCCTGCTCCACCACGGCCGGCCGCACGCGTGAACCCCGGGGGCGGCCGGGCTCTTCCGGCCGCCCCGCCGCCCTGCCGCCCCGGGAAGAGCGGCGGACGCGGACCGCACCGCGGCAGGCTCCCACGGCCGCCCGCGGCTGCGTCATCGGCCGATCGGCGGCCCTCCGTGCCGGAGGGCCGCCCGCCGTGCCCCCTACTCCGGCTGCGCGGGCAGCGGGGGGATTCGGGCCGCGGTGCGGCGGGGCATCGGCGGCCGCCGGCGGCAGTCGGCTGGTCGGCGACCCTCCGGTGCGGGTGGCCGTCGTCCTGCCGGCTCTCCCCCCGGCGCCCCGGGCTCCGCCTGTGCCGCTGCCGGCTGGCCGCCCCGGTCCCTGCCGAGGGGCCGTGAACGCGTGGTGCGGCACGGGCAGGCGGGCGCAGCACGGCCCGGGTGTCGGTATCCAGGGGCCAGGGGCGGGCGTGCGGCCCCGGCCCGGGGAGGGGGCGGCCGGGGGCAGGGAGGACTGGGGGCTGTTTCCGGGGCCGGCCGTAGCCGTGGGCGGGACTCGCGGCCCGCCTGATACCCGGTCACGTGCCGCCACCGTGACGATCGCCGGCCGCGCCACTGCCCTGGAAGGTGGCGCAGCACGAACGGGCGCAGCACGAACGGGGGCCCCGGGACCGGGGGCCCCGGGACCGGGGACGTTGGCCGGCGGGTCCTCGAGGCCTGGAGTGGTGCGCGGGCCGGGGGTGCCAGCCCCGCGCACCGCAGCCGGGCCGGGACGGCCGGCCACCGGGTACCGGAGCGCAGCGAACACCGAGCGCAGCGAACACCGAGCGCAGCGAACACCGAGCGCAGCGAACGCGGCGGGCGGCCGGGCTTTGCCGGTCGCCCGGGCGGTGGCCGCGTGCCGCGCCCGCC
>NZ_JBHTWX010000138.1:0-22408 GCF_042792155.1 Kitasatospora sp. NPDC056651
TGGTGCCGTCGGCGACGACGGCGATGGTGTCCGGGGTGAGTGTGGTCTGGCGTTCGATCAGTTCCGGTACGCTCACGTTCCCGCTGCCCGGGCGGGCGGTCGCGTTCCAGCTTGTCAGCAACGCCGAATCCTCACGCGACACCAACGACGTCGCGTCCATCACCGCGTCCGGGTCGGCGACCATCGCCTCCAGCACCGCCCGGTACAGCCCGGCCAGGCGGTCGCCGTTCGTCCGCTGCACGGCGGAGGCCCGGGTGTTGATGGTGAGCCGACCGGGGCCGGCCACCACGAACAGGGCGAACTCGTTGTCGCTGGCGCCCAGGCTCGCCGCCGCGTCGACCGACCCGCCGACCCGCGCACCCTCGGCCACCCGGGCGTCCCGACCGAAGTCCTGGTAGCTGAAGTGGACATCGATCAGCCGCGGCACCTGCGCCAGTTCACGCTGGATCACCGACATCGGGAAGCTGCGGTGCGGCCACAGCTCGGTCTCGCGGTCGAAGACCTGCCGCACCAGCTCCCGCCAGGTGCGGGCACTGCGGTCCATCGCGAACGGCAGGATGTTCAGAAACATCCCCTGTACCCGCTCGGTGCCCTCGGCCTCCGGGCGGGTGTGGCAGGTCAGACCGGTGAAGAAGCACGATTCCCTGGTGAGGGCACCGACCACCCGCAGGTGTGCGGCGTGCAGAACGCTCTTGACCGAGGTCCCGGACTCGGCGGCCAGCGCGGCGAGCGCGGGTTCGAGGTCCTCGAAGGTCACCTCGACGCTGTAGGGATCACGCTCGGTTCCGGTCGGCTCGCCCCAGCCCGTGGGCAGGTCGAACTTGGCCCAACCGTCGACGATTCCCCGCCAGTACGAGCGGTCCTCGACCGAGGCCAGGGCCGCCACCTCCTCCGCGACGGCATCCGCGAAGCGTACCCGCGGCGCCTGCCAGGGCTGCGGCGCGGAGCCGTCCCGCAGCTCGCGGTAGCAGGTGATGATCTCGCCGAGCAGGGCGTGGTAGCTCCAGCCGTCCAGGATGACGTGCGCCTGCGTGACGGTGAACTGCCAGCTGTCGGCGTCGAGGCGGTGCACGAACAGCCGCAGCAGCGGCGCCTGCGCCAGGTCGAAGGCTGTCCGGCTCTCCTCCGCGACGAACACCCGCAGCCGGCGCTCCTGCTCCTGCGCGTCGAGCCCGCGCAGGTCCGCCTCCCCCACCGGGATCTCGGCGGCGGCGTGGACCAGCTGCAGCGGCGTGTCGTACGACTCCAGGTCGACGGACGTGCGCAGGACCTCGTGGCGTCCGGCCAGCAGTGCGACCGCCCGGCGCAGCGCGTCCACCGACAGTTCCTCGCCGCGGACCCGCAGCGAGGCGACGTTGTGATAGCGCAGCGCGCCCTCGGTGGACAGCATCTCCACGACCATGCCGAGCTGGGCCTGGGTCAGCGGGTAGGCGTCCACCACGTCGTCGGGGAGCCTCGCTCGGTCCTCGTCACCGATCAGGGCGAACGGCGGAACACCGGGCCCGGCCGGCGCCTCGGCCTTCCGGTCCGTCAGCTTCTCGGCCAGCGCCGCCACCGAGCGGCAGGCGAAGATGTCCTGCATGGTCGCCGGGTAGCCGACCGTGCGCAGGGCACCGACCAGGGCGACGGCCCGGATGGAGTCGCCGCCGAGGTCGAAGAAGCTGTCGTGGACACCGACCTGCTCCGCGCCCAGGATCCGCTCCCAGATCGCCGCGATCCGCTCCTCCACCGGGGTGCGGGGTGCGACGTAGACGGTGCGCGCGTAGGCGTCCTGGCCGGGAACGGGCAGTGCGTGCTTGTCGAGCTTGCCGTTGGGCGTCAGGGGCAGTCGGTCCAAGGCGACGAAGGCCGCCGGCACCATGTACTCCGGCAGCGCCCGGCCCAGCTGCTCCCGGATCAGGGAGAGGTCCAGACCGGCCCCGGTCTCGGTGGCCGTGTAGTAGGCGACCAGGTACTTGTCTCCGGGCACGTCCTCGCGGGCCAGCACGACCGCCTCGCGGACACCCTCCAGCGCGGATAGCGCGCTCTGGATCTCGCCGAGCTCGATGCGGAAACCGCGGATCTTCACCTGGTCGTCGATGCGGCCGAGGAATTCGTAGGTGCCGTCGGGGAGTTGGCGGGCGAGGTCGCCGCTGCGATACATCCGGGTGCCGGGTGTGCCGTGGGGGTCGGGGATGAAGCGTTGGGCGGTGAGGGCGGGGCGGTTGAGGTAGTTGCGGGCGAGGCCGGGTCCGGTGACGTGGATTTCGCCGGGGGCGCCGGTGGGGACGGGGTTGCCGTGGGGGTCGAGGAGGTGGATGGCGAGGTCGCCGAGGGGGCGGCCGATCGCGTTGCCGGCGCCGGGGGTGAAGTCGCGCTTGGTGAGGCGGTGGTAGGTGGTGTGGACGGTGGTCTCGGTGATTCCGTACATGTTGACCAGGGCGCAGCGGCCGAGGCTGAGGCGGGTGGTCCAGGGCTGGAGTTCGGGGATGTCGAGTTTCTCGCCGGCGAAGACGACGGCGCGCAGGGAGAGCTGCTTGATGCGGCGGTCGTTGTCGGCGGCGGCGGTGACCAGGGAGCGGAAGGCGGTGGGGGTCTGGGAGAGGACGGTGACCTGTTCGTCGACGAGGAGGTCGAGGAACCCGTCGGGGTTGCGGGTGGTGGGGGTGGGGACGACGACGAGGCGGCCGCCGTTGAGGAGGGCGCCCCACATCTCGAAGACGGAGACGTCGAAGGCGTAGGAGTGGAAGAGGCTCCAGACGTCGGACTCGTCGAAGGAGTAGTGCTCCTGCGCGGTGGACATCAGACGCGCCACGTTGCCGTGGGTGAGCGTCACGCCCTTGGGCCGGCCGGTGGAACCGGAGGTGTAGATCACGTAGATCACGTTGTCGGGGCCCGTGAGGGAGACCGGGTCCCCGGCCTCCCGCCCGGCGATGCCCTCGCGGTCGGCGCCGTCCAGGACGACGGTGACACCCTGGTGGAAGCCGGCCACCAGCGACAGCGTGGCCCCGTGGGCGACGACGACGTCCACGGCCGCGTCCCCGGCGATGTAGGCGAGGCGGTCGGCGGGGTTGACCGGGTCGAGCGGAACATAACCCGCACCGGCCTTCAGCACCCCGAGCAGGGTCGGGATCAGGTCCGCACCACGCTCCAGGCACACACCCACCAACGACTCCGCACCGACACCGAGGGAACGCAGGTGATGGGCGAGACGATTCGCCCGCTCGTTCAACTCCCCGTACGTCAACGACACTTCACCAGCGGTAACCGCGACCGCCCCCGGCGTCGCCGCGGCTTGCGCCTCGAACAGTGCGTGAATGCCATCGGCCATGTCCGCGTCGTGTGCGGTGAGGGGCTCGGGCGTGGTGGTGGCGGCGATGTCGTCGGGTGTGCGGATCGGGGTGTCGGGGTTGGTGGCGAGGGTTTCGAGGGTGGCGCGGTAGGTGTCGGCGAGGTGTCGGGCGTGGGTGGGGGTGAGGTGGTGGGTGTTGGTACTGAGGGTGAGGTGGGTGGGGGTGGCGTCGATGGTGAGGCCGAACTCCTTCGGGGAGTCGTTGAAGCTGAGGTTCTGGTCGAGGGCTTGGTGGGCCTGGTGGAAGTCGGTGTAGTTGAAGAAGGTGTTCAGGAGCCGGCCCGTGCCCGCGAGGCGTTGGATGGCGGGCAGGGGGTGGTGACGGTGGGCCCAGAGGTCGAGTTCGCGGGTGAAGGTGTGCTGGATCAGGTCGCGCCAGGTGGTGGCGGTGTGGTCGGCGGGGAAGGGCAGGGTGTTGAGGTGCATGCCGATGACGCGGTCCGCTCCGATGGTTTCGGGGCGGGCGTGGGTGACCAGGCCGGTGTGGTAGGCGCTGTCGGGGGCGAGGGTGCCCATGACGGCGGTGTGGGCCGCGAGCAGGATGGTCTTGAGGGGGACGCCGCTGGTGGTGGCGAGGATGGTCAGGGCGCCGGTGAGGTCGCCGATGGGCACGCGCAGGCTGTAGTGGTGCGGGGCCTGGGTGGTGTCGGCCCAGTGCGGGGGCAGGGTGACGGGGGTGTGGGTGGTGACGACGTCGTGCCAGAACACGCGGTCGGCGGGTGAGGCCAGGGCATCGAGCTCGGCGGCGATGAAGTCCGCGTAGCGCACGACCGCGGCCGGGTCGGGCGTGGCCGCCTCGGTGGCAGGGGGTTCGTTGCCGTCGCACAGGTGCTGGTAGCAGTCGAGGAGTTCGGCGCGCAGGGTCTCCTGGCTCCAGCCGTCGATCACGGCGTGGGGACTGGTCATCGACAGCCACCAGCCCGCGTCGGGGGTGTCGGTGGTGGTGGTGACGTGCAGGCGGAACAGCGGTGCCCGGTCCAGGTCGAGCGGGTGCTCGCGCTCGGCGCCGACGTAGGCGCGCAGGGCCTCGGCCAGGTCCGTGTGCGGGACGTCGCGCAGACCGATGACGGTGTCGGCGCCGGCGTGTACGAGTTGCAGGGGCTGGGAGTGGCCGGCCAGGTGGATCGAGGTGCGCAGGGTCTCGTGCCGGCGGGTGAGGAGCTGCCAGGCCCGGGTGAGGGCCTGGTGATCGAAGGGCCGCTCGTCCTGGACCCGGGCGGTGGAGACCATGTGGTAGGCGTTGCCGCTTGCCGCGGTCAGTCCCTCGGCGATCATGCCGGTCTGCACCTGCGAGAGCGGGTAGGCGTCCACGACGTCGGCGGGCAGTGCGGCACGGTCCTCGTCGCCGATCAGCGCGAACGGCGCCACACCCACCTGGGCCACCGGTGCGGGGGCCTGCTGGTCGGCGAGGGCGGTGGCGAGGTTGGCGACGGTGCGCTGCTGGAAGACCTGCTGGATGCTCGCCGGGAAGCCGGCGTTGCGCAGGGCACCGACCAGGGCGATCGCCCGGATCGAATCACCGCCCAGGTCGAAGAACGAGTCCTCGACACCGACGCGTTCGGCATCCAGGACCTCGGCCCAGATCTCCGCGATCCGTTCCTGCGCCTCGGTGCGCGGAGCGATGTACGCGGCGTGGGCGTACGCGTCCTGGTCCGGCGCCGGCAGGGCACGCCGGTCCAGCTTCCCGTTCAAGGTCACCGGCACCCGGTCCAGGACCACGAACGCGGCGGGGACCATGTACTCCGGCAGCACCCGGCCCAACTCCGCACGGACCAGCGGCAGGTCGAGGTCGATGCCCTCGGCGGCGAGCGTGTAGTAGGCGGTGAGGCGCTTGTCGCCGGGGGTGTCCTCACGGACGATGACCACGACCTCGCGGACGCCGTCCACCGCGGCCAATGCCGCCTGGATCTCACCGAGCTCGATGCGGAAACCGCGGATCTTGACCTGGTCGTCGATGCGGCCCAGGAACTCCAGCGTGCCGTCCTCGCGCCAGCGCGCCAGGTCGCCGGTGCGGTACATCCGCGCGCCCGGCATGCCGTACGGGTCGGGGATGAAACACTGCGCGGTCAGGCCGGGACGGTTGGCGTAGCCGCGGCCCACGTTGACACCGGCGATGAAGAGCTCGCCCGGAACCCCGACCGCCTGCGGCCGCAGGTTGGCATCCAGCACGTACAGGCTGGTGTTGCGGATCGGCCTGCCCATCGCGATCCGCTGCCGCATGCTCTCCGGCAGCGGATCACGCAGGGACTGGACGCTGGCGGTGAACGCCGCCTCAGTCGGACCATAAGCGTTCAGAACGAGAAGACCGGGCACGACGGCGTGCACGCCTTCCACCAGGGAGACCGGCAGGTCCTCGCCGCCGCAGACCATGGCGCGCAGCGTGCGGCAGGCGCGAAGGTCGCCGTGCTCCAGGACCAGTGACAGCATCGACGGCACGAAGACCGCCGCTGTCACACCTCCGTCGGCCATCAGGCGGCTGAGGTAGACCGGGTCGCGGTGACCACCCGGCATCGAGACGAGCATGCGGGCGCCGGCCGTCAGCGTGCCGAAGACCTCCCACACGAAAGGGTCGAAGCCGATGGAGGTCTTCACCAGAACCGTGTCGTCCGGCCCGAGTTCGGCGTACTCGTTCAAGGCGGCCAGGCTGTTGAGGATGCCCCGGTGGCTGTTGGCCGCGCCCTTGGGGCGGCCGGTGGAGCCTGAGGTGAAGATGACGTACGCCGGCGAGTCCGGGGTCACGAACCGGGCCGGGGCGGTCGCCGGGTACTCGGCCCAGGCCGCGGGCTCGTCCACGAGGAGCAACCGCGCCTCGCACGCCGGCAGGGCGGAGAGCAAGTGGCGCTGCGTCAGCAGGGTCGACGCCCCGCTGTCCTCCAACACCATCGCCATGCGGGCCTGGGAGTACTCCGGGTCCATCGGGACGAACGCACCACCGGCCTTGCCGACCGCCACGACCGCCACGACCAGTTCGACCGATCGGTCCAGGCAGACGCCGACCGGCGACTCCGCGCCGACGCCGAGGGTGCGCAGGTGGTGGGCGAGACGGTTCGCCCGCTCGTCCAGTTCGGCGTAGGTGGCGTGGGTGCCCTCGAAGGTCACCGCGATCGCGTCCGGCCTGGCGGCGACCTGAGCCTCGAACAGCTCCATCAGGGTCCCGGCGCTCGCCTCCCGGACCTCACCCATCCACTCCGACAACACCAACTCCTCCTCCTTCGCGGGGAGGTGGGTGGTGTGGGCGGGGTGGTGGGGGTGGTGGGCCATGGCTTCGAGGACGGCCCGGTACATGTCCGCGATGCGCCGGGCGTGTTCGGGGGCGAGGGTGTGGGAGGAGGCCTGCAGGCTCACCGAGGACGGTGAGACGATGACGCCGAGGCCGAACTCGGTGCTGCCGGTGCCGAATCCGGCGTTCTTGTCGACGATGCCGGTGTCGATCTGGTGGAAGTCCTGGTAGTTGAACACGATGTCCAGCAGCCGTCCGGTGCCGGCCATGCGCTGGATCTCCGGCAGCGGAAAGCGCCGGTGCCCGGACAGCTCCACCTCCCGCTCGAAGGTGCGCCGCACCAGGTCGCGCCAGGTCCCGGTCATCGGGTCAACGGGGAAGGGAAGGGTGTTGAGGTACATGCCCAGCACCCGGTCGCCTCCGGCGGCCTCCATGCGCACGTCGTAGACCACGCCGGCATGGAACGTGCTCTGCTCGGTGAGCTGGCTCATCACCTTGGTGTGCGCGGCGATCATCACGCTCTTCAGCGACGCACCCGCCGAACGGGCCAGCGCCCGCAGGCCGTCCTGGAGGTCGTCGACGGTGACACGCAGGTTGTACCGCTCGGCCTCCTCGTCGGCCGGGCCCTGCCAGCCCTCGGGCAGGACCAGCGGAGTGTACTCGTCGACCACGCGCCGCCAGTACCCGCGGTGCACGGGCGAGGCGAGCGCGTCCAGTTCGGCCGCGACGAAGTCCGCGTACCGCACCGCGACCGGCTCGGGCGCGTCGGGCGCGTCACCGTCGCGCAGGGCCAGGTAGGTCCTGACCAGTTCCATGATCAGGGAGTGGTAGCTCCAGCCCTCGGTGACCGCATGGTGCTGGGAGACCGCCAGCCGCCAGCCCTCCTCGCCCTCCAGGTGGGCGGAGACCCGCAGCAGCGGTGCCGTCTCCGGATCGAACGGACGCGCGCTGTC
Source organism: Kitasatospora sp. NPDC056651 (assembly GCF_042792155.1). Classification (NCBI taxonomy): domain Bacteria; kingdom Bacillati; phylum Actinomycetota; class Actinomycetes; order Kitasatosporales; family Streptomycetaceae; genus Kitasatospora; species Kitasatospora sp. NPDC056651. The sequence continues at coordinate 7,505 of NZ_JBHTWX010000138.1, forward strand.
CGCGGCCAGGAACTCCGTCAGCGCCCGGGCCCGCTCGGATTCCCCGAGGCCGCGCAGGTCGTGCACGTCCACCGGCACGCTCACCTCGGCGTGCACCAACTGCAACGGCTGTGAGTAACCGCCCAGATGGACCGACGTGCGCAGCACCTCGTGGCGGGAGGCAACCAGGTCGACCGCCCGCCGCAACGCCTCCGCCGAGAACGGGCGCTCGTCCCGCACCCGGTGCGCGACGAAACCGTGGTAGGCGACCCGGCCGGCCTCCACCAGCGTCTCCACGACCATGCCCGCCTGCACCTGCGAGAGCGGGTAGGCGTCCACGACGTCGGCGGGCAGTGCGGCACGGTCCTCGTCGCCGATCAGCGCGAACGGCGCCACACCCACCTGGGCCACCGGTGCGGGGGCCTGCTGGTCGGCGAGGGCGGTGGCGAGGTTGGCGACGGTGCGCTGCTGGAAGACCTGCTGGATGCTCGCCGGGAAGCCGGCGTTGCGCAGGGCACCGACCAGGGCGATCGCCCGGATCGAATCACCGCCCAGGTCGAAGAACGAGTCCTCGACACCGACGCGTTCGGCATCCAGGACCTCGGCCCAGATCTCCGCGATCCGTTCCTGCGCCTCGGTGCGCGGAGCGATGTACGCGGCGTGGGCGTACGCGTCCTGGTCCGGCGCCGGCAGGGCACGCCGGTCCAGCTTCCCGTTCAAGGTCACCGGCACCCGGTCCAGGACCACGAACGCGGCGGGGACCATGTACTCCGGCAGCACCCGGCCCAACTCCGCACGGACCAGCGGCAGGTCGAGGTCGATGCCCTCGGCGGCGAGCGTGTAGTAGGCGGTGAGGCGCTTGTCGCCGGGGGTGTCCTCACGGACGATGACCACGGCCTCGCGGATGCCGTCCACCGCGGCCAATGCCGCCTGGATCTCGCCGAGCTCGATGCGGAAACCGCGGATCTTGACCTGGTCGTCGATGCGGCCCAGCACCTCCAGCGTCCCGTCCGTCAGCAACCGCGCCAGGTCACCGGTGCGGTACATCCGCGCGCCCGGCATGCCGTACGGGTCGGGGATGAAACGCTGCGCGGTCAGGCCGGGACGGTTGGCGTAGCCGCGGGCCAGGCCGGGGCCGCAGACATGGATCTCACCTGGCACGCCGACGGGTACGAGCCGGCCGTCGGGGTTCAGCACGCGGACGGTGAGGTCGGCGAGTGCGGTGCCGATGCGGCTGCCGGCGCCGGCGGTGAAGTCGGCGTCGATCAGGCGGTGGTAGGTGTTGTGGACGGTGGTCTCGGTGATTCCGTACATGTTCACCAGGACCGGACGCTCCAGACCCAGGCGTTCCACCCAGGGCTGGAGGTCCGCCATGTCGAGTTTCTCGCCGCCGAAGACGACGACGCGCAGAGCGAGTCGTCCGATGCGCGGGTCGCCGTCGCGGGCGGCGGCGGTCAGGGTACGGAACGCGGTGGGGGTCTGGTTCAGGACGGTGACCTGCTCGTCGGCAAGGAGGTCGAGGAACTCCTCGGGGTCGCGGGTGGCCTGGGAGGGGACGACGACCAGCCGGCCGCCGTGCAGCAGCGGGCCCCAGATCTCCCACACCGAGAAGTCGAAGGCGTAGGAGTGGAACAGCGTCCAGACGTCGGAGCCGTCGAAGGCGTAGTGCTCCTGCGCGGTGGACATCAGACGGGCCACGTTCGCGTGGGTCAGCGCCACGCCCTTGGGGCGGCCGGTGGAACCGGAGGTGTAGATCACATAGATCACGTTCTCCGGCGAGGACACCACCGCCGGGTCGGCAGCCGAGGATGCGGCGATGGTCGAGCGGTCGGCGCCGTCCAGGACGACGGTCGCACCGCTGTGGAAGCCGGTCACCAGCGGCAGCGTGGCCTCGTGGGCGACCACCACCTCGACGGCGGCGTCGGCGGCGATGTAGTCGAGGCGGTCGGCGGGGTTGGCCGGGTCGAGCGGAACATAACCGGCGCCCGCCTTCAGCACGCCCAGCAGGGTGGGGATCAGGTCCGCGCCGCGCTCCAGGCAGACGCCGACCAGCGACTCCGCACCGACGCCGAGGGTGCGCAGGTGGTGGGCGAGACGGTTCGCCCGCTCGTTCAACTCCGCGTATGTCAGGGACACTTCGCCCGCGGTGACCGCGACCGCCCCCGGCGTCGCCGACGCCTGTGCCTCGAAGAGCTCGTGGACACAGCTGTCCACCGGCTCGACCGCGGCCAGGCCGGAGCCGAGGATGAACTCCCTTTCTCCTGCCGGGAGGTGGGTGGTGTGGGCGGGGTGGTGGGGGTGATGGGCCATCGCTTCGAGGACGGCCCGGTACATGTCGGCGATCCGCTGGGCGTGTTCGGGGGCGAGGGCGGGGGTGGTGTGGGTGAGGATGACGTAGCCGGCGCGGCAGGAGACGGTGAGGGTGTGTTCGGTGGGGCTGTCGTCGATGCCACCGTGGGCGTCGATCAGGTCGTGGTCGACCTGCCGGAAGTCCTGGTAGTTGAAGCTGGTGTTGATCAGGCGGCCGGTGCCGGTCTGGCGCTGGATCGCGGGCATCGGGAAGTGGCGGTGGGGCCACAGCTCGATCTCCTGCGCGAAGGTGCGTTGGACGAGGTCGTGCCAGGTGCCGGTGATCGGGTCGACGGGGAAGGGCAGGGTGTTGAGGTACATGCCGGGCACCCGGTCGGCGCCGGTGGCCTCGGGGCGGGCGTCACAGACCAGGCCGAGGTGGAAACTCCTCTGGTCGGTGAGCTGGCTCATCACCTTGGTGTGCGCGGCGATCATCACGCTCTTCAGCGACGCACCCGCCGAACGGGCCAGCGCCCGCAGGCCGTCCTCGAGGTCGTGCCAGGGCACACCCACCTGGTGCGTGCGCACCGGCCGTCGGGGGTCGGCACCGGCCTGGTGGAGGCCGGCGGGCAGGGAGAAGGGGGTGCGGTCGTCGACGACACGCTGCCAGTAGGCGGCGTGCTCGGGGGAGGCGAGGGCGTCGAGTTCGGCGGCGATGAAGTCCGCGTAGCGGACCTCGGCCGGTGTCGGCACCTCGGGAGTACGGCCGTGGCGCAGGTGGCGGTAGGTGGTGAGGAGTTCCATCAGGAGGGTGTGATAGCTCCAGCCCTCCATGACGGGGTGGCACTCGGTGACGGAGATCCACCACCCGCCCGGATCGGTGTCGCTGGTGTGGGCGTGGTAGCGCATCAGCGGCGGTGCACCCAGGTCGAACAGCGTGGCGCGTTCGGCGGTGGTGAACGCCTCCAGACGCTCACGCGTGCCCGCCTCGTCCAGGCCGGTGAGGTGGGTGACACCGACGGCCGGTTCGGCGGCGGCGTGGACGAGTTGCATCGGGCGGCCGTAGCCCGTCAGGTGGATCGAGGTGCGCAGGGCCTCGTGGCGCTCGACCAGGATCGCGGCGGCCTGTGTGAACGCCTCCGGAGAGAAGGAGTCGGTGTCGCGGATCCGGTAGGTGGAGACGTTGTGGTAGAGGTTGCGGCCGGTGTCGGCGAGCATCTCCACGACCATGCCGGTCTGGATCTGCGACAACGGATACGCGTCCACGACGCCGGCGGGGAGCTTGGCACGGTCGTCGTCGCCGATCAGGGCGAACGGGGCAACCCCCACGGTGGCGACGGACTGCGGCTGGGCCTGTCCGGTCACCGCGGCGAGGCCCGCCACCGTTCGCGCCGCGAACACGTCCCGCACCGTGGCGGGGAAGCCGGCCGAGCGCAGCGCGCCGACCAGCCCGACCGCGCGGATCGAGTCGCCGCCCAGGTCGAAGAAGCTGTCGTGGACACCGACCCGCTCCACACCGAGGACCCTGGTCCACACCCCCGCGATCTGCTCCTCATCCGGCGAGCGCGGGGCGACGTAGGCGGTGTGGGCGAAGGACTCCTGCCCCGGCGCGGGCAGAGCACGCTTGTCGAGCTTTCCGTTCGCGGTCAACGGCAGCACGTCGAGGGCCACGAACGCGGCGGGGACCATGTAGTCGGGCAGTACCTGTCGCAGCTGCTCGCGCACCTGGGCGAGGTCGAGGTCGGCGCCCTCGTCGCCGGTGGTGTAGTACGCGGTCAGGCGCTTGTCACCCGGCGTGTCCTCACGGACGATGACGACCGCCTCGCGGACATCGTCGAGTGCGGCCAACTCGGCCTGGATCTCACCGAGTTCGATGCGGTAGCCGCGGATCTTGACCTGGTCGTCGATGCGGCCCAGCACCTCCAGCGTCCCGTCCGCCAGCAACCGCGCCAGGTCACCACTGCGATACATTCGCTCACCCGGCGCCCCGAACGGATCCGGGACGAAACGCTGCGCGGTCAGACCCGGACGGTTCAGATACGCCCGGGCAAGACCTGGACCCGACACGTGGATTTCCCCCGGCACACCCACCGGCACCAGATCGCCGTGCGCGTCCAGCAGACGCACCGTCAAGTCCGACAGCGCCACGCCGACACGGCTGCCCGCACCCGGCGCGAAGTCCGCTTCACTCATCCGGTGGAACGTGGTGTGCACGGTCGTCTCGGTGATCCCGTACATGTTCGCCAGGACCGGACGCTCCAGACCCACCCGCTCCACCCACGGCCGCAGATCCGCGACATCCAGCTTCTCGCCCGCGAACACCACCGCCCGCAACACCAGCCGGTCCACCCGGCCGTCCCCGTCGGCCGCCGCCGCCACCAACGACCGGAAGGCGGTGGGGGTCTGGGAGAGGACGGTGACCTGTTCGTCGACGAGGAGGTCGAGGAACCCGTCGGGGTTGCGGGTGGTGGGGGTGGGGACGACGACGAGGCGGCCGCCGTTGAGGAGGGCGCCCCACATCTCGAAGACGGAGACGTCGAAGGCGTAGGAGTGGAAGAGGCTCCAGACGTCGGACTCGTCGAAGGAGTAGTGCTCCTGCGCGGTGGACATCAGACGCGCCACGTTGCCGTGGGTGAGCGTCACGCCCTTGGGCCGGCCGGTGGAACCGGAGGTGTAGATCACGTAGATCACGTTGTCGGGGCCCGTGAGGGAGACCGGGTCCCCGGCCTCCCGCCCGGCGATGCCCTCGCGGTCGGCGCCGTCCAGGACGACGGTGGCACCCTGGTGGAAGCCGGCCACCAGCGACAGCGTGGCCCCGTGGGCGACGACGACGTCCACGGCCGCGTCCCCGGCGATGTAGGCGAGGCGGTCGGCGGGGTTGACCGGGTCGAGCGGAACATAACCCGCACCGGCCTTCAGCACCCCGAGCAGGGTCGGGATCAGGTCCGCACCACGCTCCAGGCACACACCCACCAACGACTCCGCACCGACACCGAGGGAACGCAGGTGATGGGCGAGACGATTCGCCCGCTCGTTCAACTCCCCGTACGTCAAAGACACTTCACCAGCGGTAACCGCGACCGACCCCGGCGTCGCCGCAGCTTGCGCCTCGAACAGCTCATGCACCGCACGCGTACCCGAACCCGGCTCCACGGCCACGCCCGACACCAGCGCCCGCTCGGCCTCGTCCAGCATCCCGACCCGCACCAACGGCACCCCGGGACGCTCCAGCACACCCTCCAGCAACCGCCCGAAGTGCCCCGCCATCCGCTCGATGCTCGCCCGCTCGAACAGCTCCCGCGCATACACCAGCCGCGCCGTCAACGAACCGTCCGCGCCCTCCAGTACCTGCAACTCGAGGTCGCACTTCGCCACACCCCCGGAAACACCGAACGGTTCAACCGTCACGCCCGGCCCGAACAGCCCTCGCTCGCCCGCCGCCCCGGCCTCGTGCATGGTGAACGCCACCTGGTAGAGCGGCGTGCGCGCCATGTCGCGCTGCGGCTCCAGCTCGTCGACCAGCCGCGCGAACGGCACACCCTGGTGGTCGAACGACTCCAGGACCACCGGCCGCAGACCCTCCACCAACTGCGCGAACGAACCGCGCGCGTCCCAGCCGTGCCGGATCACCACACTGTTGATCCCGTACCCGACCAACGACTGCAACTCCGGACGCCCACGACCCGACACCACCGTGCCGACCGCCACGTCCTCACACCCGGCCCACCGCGACAGCAGCACCTGGAACGCACCCAGCACCACCACGAACGGCGTCACACCCAGAGCCGCCGCCACCTCGCGCACCCGAGCACCCACAGCGGGCGGCAACACCACCTCCACCTCAGCGCCCAGCGCCGACCGCACCGGACCACGTGCCCGGTCCAACGGCAGCTCCAACGCACTCAGACCCGCCAAACGCCGACCCCAGTACGCCAGTTCGCTCGCCAGCCGCTCACCCGACATGAACTCCCGCTGCCACGCCGCGAAATCCGCGTACTGCAGCCCGACCTCACCCAACGGCGAAACCCGGCCCGCCGCGAACGCCCCGTACAAGGCACCCAGCTCATCCAGGACGACCCGATTCGACCACGCGTCACAAGCGATGTGGTGGAACAGCACCAACAGCACGTGGTCCGCCCCGCCAAGGCACACCGACACCGCCCGAACCGGCCACTCACGCTCCAGATCGAACGGGCGCTCACAAGCCGCCCGTACCAGTTCGAGCGCCCGCTCCTCCCGGACGCCCTCCGGCACATCGCTCACGTCCAGCAGAACCAGGCCGGCACCCCCCGACTCCGGAGCGGACACGGCGTCCACCACCTGGACCGGCTCGACGTCCTCCATCACATAGCGGGTGCGCAGCACCTCGTGGCGCGCCAACACCTCCCCCCAGGCCCGCTCCAGCGCGTCCCGGTCCAGCGACCCGCGCAGCCGCAGCGCGGCCGGCACCAAGTACTCCGTACTGGACGGATCCAACCGCTGCAGGAACCACATCTGCTCCTGCCCGAACGACAACACGAGAGGATCCGAGCGATCGACCCGGCCGATCACCGACCGCCGGCCAACACCCCCCGCGCGCCCCGCCAAACGCCGGGCCAACAACTCCGCGCGCACCGAACCCACCACACCCGAACCCGAAACAGCCGACCCGGAAATATTCCGCGCGGTCATCTTGCATCTCCTTCACACGTGGCTCGGTGAGTTGCGGGCTCTGCGCACCCCGCAAGGCGGGGCGGCTCATTCGGTACCCCATCGTCGATCGTCAGGGACCTGGGCCATACCGGTCCTATACCAGCCCCATATCGCCGACCCGGCCTGCCGGGCGCCCGATGCGTCCGGCGCGTCCGCCGCTCCGCCGAGCCACACGGACCTCCGGATGTCGCCCTTGACCGACAAGGTTTCTGACTGGCGATCAACAGCTCGAACGCTCAGCCCAGTTGGCTCTTGCGAGATCAATCTTGCACCTGCTAACTTTTGTTGGCATGAGCCAAGGGACGGATGTGGGGGTCACCGACGTCACTGGAGACAGCCTGGTGCGGATCTTGGCCACGCTCTCCAATCCGCACCGCCTGCGGGTCATCGCCGCAGTTGCCCAGCAGCGGAACTATGTGAGCCGGCTGGCGCGCGAGCTCGGCATCAGCCGGGCACTGTTGCAGGTCCACCTGCGGAAGCTGGAAGCAGTGGGACTGGTCTCCTCCGAGCTTGAACTCTCCGAGGACGGGAAGGCGCTGAAGTTCTACCAAGCGACGTCCTTCGCCTTCCACCTCACTCCACAGAGCATCATGGCGGCGGTCGAGACACTGCACGTGGAGGGCTCGACGGACGTCTCCGAGGCCTCCGACAGCCCGGTGAAAGAAGAGAACTACCAAAAGACGGGAACGTCATGACGATTTATGACTCGGACGCGATCATTCTGACCCTGGGCGCGCTTCTCCTGATCGTCCCGGTCGCGATCGTGGCCATCCGGCAGCGGGCCGCCACCTCCCGGGCGAAGGAGGTCCTGGCCCGTGAACAGGACTACCGCCACCTCACCCAGACCTCGGTCAGCGTGCAGGAGCTCACCGACCAGAAGCTCACCGAGATCGCCATCCAACTGGCTGACATCAGCGCCCGCCTGGAGTCCGTAGAGCGGACCTTGAAGGAGATCGACTAACCCGGCCGCCCGGGGCAGCGGAAGGGAGGACACCGCTCATGAGGCTCAACGGCGAACCTGCCGACATCTACCGCGACGCCGGGTGCGGCGAACCGGCCGACGACGACCCGCGGTTCGACGAGGTGCTCGTGCCGCCTCTGCCGCACAGTGGTTGGGCGATGCGTCCGGGGCGCGGCGCGAACGGCCGGCCGGCGGTCGAGGTCTACGACGGCGAGGACTGCGTCGACGTGCTGGTCGCCTCCGGGTTGGTGCGCAATCCCTTGCGTGGTGCCCGCAACGGCGGGAGCGGGAAGCGCTTCTGGACAGTCGCCTGGGGGCGACTGCCGAACGGCATCGAACACGTCTACCTGGAGTTTCGCCGTCGTCGGCTGGTGCGCATCATCTCCCCGGTGATCGTGGCGGGCCGGTTCTGGATCTGCGAGGTACCCGGTAGCTACTCGTCGGTTGCCGCCTTCGCCGACGGCGTCCACCTGGATTCGCTCACCGTCGGCTGATCCCGCCCACCGGCTCTCGAAGACCCCCGCACCGACTCGCACAGCTCGCACGGACCGCACTGCCCGGAAAGCTCGTACCAGAGGGGAAATCCCATGTTCACCATCGCCCGTTCGCGCCGCGTCGCCACCGGCCTGCCCGTGGCCGCGGCCTGCGCCGTCCTCGCCATGTCGCTGACCGGCTGCTCGATCGGCGGCGACCCCAGCTCCGACAGCCTGTCCTACGACGCGGGTGGCCCCGCGAACACGCTCCGCGTCAAGAACCTCGGTGGCCGCATCGAGGTCGTCGCCGGCGACCAGAGCACCATCAAGGTGACCGAGACCTATACCTACACCGACGGCAAGCCCAAGACCACGCACTCGCTGCAGAACAACGAACTGAAGCTCGAAGCGACCGGCTGCGGGTCCGTCGGCATGGGCGGGAAGTGCGATGTCAGGTACAAGGTGGAGGTTCCCCGTGACACCGCCACCTACCTGGAGGGCTCCGGCGGCTCCATCACCGTCACCGGTCTGTCCGGCACCACCTACGCCAAGATCGGCGGGGGCGGCGTCGAGGTGAAGGACTCCACGGCCAAGGAGGTCACCGCACACTCCGGGGGCGGAGGCGTGATCTTGCAGTTCAACGGGGTGCCGGACAAGGTCGAGGCAACCACCGGCGGCGGCTCGGTGTCCGTCAAGGTCCCCAAGGGCCCCTACGCCGTGGACACCGGAGACTCCGGCGGTCGGCTGAGCCACGTCACGGTGGACGTCGACTCCAGCTCGCCCCACAAGATCAAGGCCACGACGGGCGGCGGCTCGGTCCTCGTGGAAGCGAACTGACGCTCCGACCGGGCCCGATTCGCCCAGCCGTTCCGGTGACCGGGGTGAAACCCTTCCGTCGGACGGTGATCCACCCGGCCGTCAGGCCACCACGGAGCGGCTCGCCAGAACCGCCGGCCCCTCCTCACCGCCCCGCTCCCAGGCCAGCGCCCAGGTCAGCCTGTGGAACTGGTAGCGGTCCGGGGCGTTCTCGGCCGAGGTCAGCAGGTGAGCGTCGATCAGGGTGTCGATCAGGTCCAGCGCCGCGTCGTCCGAAGTCTTCAGCAGAACCGCCGCGTTGCGCAGCGAGAAGGGCCCGAGCCCGAGCTTCGCGAGCTGTTCCAGAGCTTGACGTTCGAAGGTGGGAAGCTGGTTGTGGCTCACGGCCATGCTCCGGCGGACTCCGAGGTCGCCGAGCTCCAGTTCGTCGAGCAGGTTCCCACTGTCGGCAAGCCGCTTGGCCAGCCGTCCCAGTGACCAGTGCGGGCGGCCCGCCAGCCGGGCACCACTGATCCGCACCGCGAGCGGCAGGTAGCCGCTGAGCGCGACGATCCTGGCCGCGGCCTGCGGCTCGTTCGCCACCCGCTCCGCGCCGATCAGGTGCGAGAGCAGTTGGACGGCCTCCTCGGAGCTGAACGCTCCCAGCTGCACGTGGCGGACCCCCTCCAACGCCGCGAGGCTGTGCCGACTGGTGATCAGCACTCCGGACTTGGCTGTGGCAGGCAGCAGCGGCCTGATCTGCTGCTCGTCCTTAGCGTCGTCGAGCATGATGAGCAGTCGGAGCTCAGCCACCTGACTGCGGTAGATCCGGATCAGCTCGGGCAACCGGTCGGAGTCCACATCGACCACCCCCAGGGTCCGCAGCAGCTCGGTGAGCGCCTCCGTCGGGGTGAGCGGACGCGGGCCGTTGCCGCCGAGGTCGAGGTGGATCTGCCCGTCCGGGTACTCGTCGCGGATCCGGTGCGCGACCTGGGCCGCCAACACGCTCTTCCCGATCCCGGCCATGCCCACGATCGCGCAGACGGACGGCGCCCCGCTCTGTCCGGACCGCAGCCGAAGCGCCTCGGCCAGCTGCTCGGCTTCCCGCTCCCGGCCAGTGAAGTCCATCGGCACCGGCGGGAGTTGCGCCGGCGGTCGGTCCTGGTGCTGCCGGACGGACGGCGCCGGCTTCAGTCGGCGAACCGGCCTGACGACCTGCTCGGGCACCCGTCGGTCCTCGATGGTCGCCAGCTGGATCCGCTGATCGTCGGCCAGGATCGCCTGGTGAATTTCCTGGAGCTGCCGGCCGGGTTCCAGACCGAGGTCCTCGATCAGCAGCGACCGGTAGTCCCGGTAGGTGCGCAAGGCCTCCACCTGCCGCCCGCAGCGGTGCAGCGCCAACATCAGCTGGGTGCGCGGGCGCTCCCGGTGCGGATGGACCACGACCAGCGCCTTGAGTTCGGAGATCAGCGCGGCGTGCCGGCCCAGCATCAATTCCGCCTCGATGCGGTCCTCGATGGCGACCATCCGGGACTCCTCCAGGCGCGGCGCCTCCACCGCGGCCAGGTGCTCGCTGACCCCGGAGAGCGCGGGGCCGCGCCACAGGGCCAATCCGCACTGGAAGCTCTCGACCGCCTCCTCCAGGCGCTGGTCGCCCATCAGGGCCCGCCCACGGGCCATGTACTGCTCGAATTCCAGCAGGTCCAGATCGACGGAGGGGAACCGGATCCGGTAGCCAGGGCGCTGCCGGTCGATCCCCACCTCGTCGCCCAGCAGACCGCGCAAGCGGGACACGTAGGTCTGGATCTGTGACTGCGCGGTGTTCGGGGGCTCCTCTCCCCAGAGCATCTCGCCGAGTGCGGCGTCCGAGACCACCCGGCCCCGGGCCAGCAGGAACAGCGCCAGCACGGATGTGATCTTTGACCCGCGCAGATCGATCCTCTGGTCGCCTTGCCAGGCTTCGACCGGACCCATCAGCAGAACCCTCATTTTGCGCCTCCCCCGAGGTCACTTGAGTGTGCGTCACATCTTTGTGACGCGCCGTGATTGGCGCGCTCTGCATTCAAACATAAGTTCCGAGATGCCAGCCATGGATAGCAGCCAAGACGCAAAGGACATAGGGTACAAAAAAGCGAAATTCGCTGCATACTGCGATTCGATCCGTGGGGCCGGACCGAGTTCCGGGCGAGCCCTCGGGCACTCGCGCGATACCAGCGGAACTTAATGTTCCGTTGGTATCGAGGCCCAAGGGAAGGAATTTGACGCCACGTCATGGACTGAGAAGTCTGCTACTGTCGGTGGGCGCCGGGAGCTCCCCCTGAGGGGCAGCGCCATCCTGACCGGCGCCATGCTGTGTACAACGGCACGCCGAGCGTGTCGATCCCAGCTCCGCGCATTGCCGCCCGAGCGGGTTCGCACTTCACACCGACACAATTCGGCACAGGGCCGCCGGTCCTTTTCCTCGGCCCCACCGAATTCGTCCGCTCGTGCGTCCGGCCCCCGAACTTCGCGAGTCCGCCGACGGTCTCCGCGAAGTGCCATTGAATTCACGCCCTCCTTCTCTGCCGAGGGCCGCCTCTCACCTGGAGGAACGAGCGGTGAACAACCATGCTGCGCGGCACTTGATATCCACGGTCGACCTGAGCGACGCGGAGCTGCGGGCCCTGGTGGAGCGGGGCAGCGAGCTCTCCCGGGAGTCCCTCCGCTCCGGCGACCGACTGGCGGGCCTCGTCGTGGGGATCAACTTCCTCAAGACCTCGACCCGCACCCGGACGTCCTTCTCGGCCGCGGCACTGCGCCTCGGCGCGAACATCATCAGCTTCGGCCCGGACGACCTGCAGATCAACACCGGGGAAACGCTGGAGGACACCGGCGAGGTGCTCTCCCGGATGCTCGATCTGCTCGTGGTCCGCTCCGCCGGCGACCCGGGCGATCTGCGGGCCTTCACCAGGCAGCAGCGGATGTCGGTGATCAACGCGATGACCGCCGACGAGCACCCCACCCAGGCCGTGACCGACCTCATCACGCTACTGTGCCGCTTCGGTCGCATCGAGGGCCTGCGGATCTGCTATGTGGGCGAGGGCAACAACACCGCCGCCGCGCTGGCCCTGACGCTGAGCCGGTTCAAGGGCGTTCACCTGCGGCTGTGCACCCCGCCCGGCTACGGCCTGGCCCCGGCGGCGCTGCGGCGCGCGCTCGCCTACGCCGAGGAGTCCGGCGCCACCGTGACCGAGGTGCACGACATGGACACCCCTCCGGTCGGCTTCGACGCCTTCTACGCGACCCGCTGGCAGACCACCGGAAGCAGCAAGCCCGACCCCGACTGGCGCCGGACCTTCGCGCCGTTCCAGGCGACCACCGCGCTCTGGGACGCCAGCCCCGACGCGGTCTTCCTGCACGACCTGCCGGCCCACCGGGGCGAGGACGTCACCGCCGAGGTACTGGACGGTCCGCACAGCCTGGCCTTCGACCAGGCCGAGAACAAGATGTACGCCGCCATGTCCGTGCTGGAGTGGTGCGCCCGACGGATCTGAGGTCCGGCCGAAGAACCAGCGACAGGTAGTGGCGCGGCGAGCCGGTGGCCGCCGGGGCGTTGATGGGGGACGGCAGTTGTGATCTATGAAAGAGTTTCAGATATCGTCACCGACGATATCTTTCTTCATTTACCCGACTTCGTATCAAGCATGCAGGTATTCCTGAAACTGGAGGGGCTCAATCCGGCCGGATCGGTGAAACTCAAGACCGCCGTCGCGCTGATCGAGTCACTGGAACAGGCCGGAACGCTGCGCACGGGCTGCCGGGTCATCGAATCCTCCTCGGGCAATCTGGGCGTCGCCCTGTCCGTCGTGTGCGCGGCCAACGGCTACCCGTTGACCGTGGTGACCGACCCCAACGCCACCCGCCAGTCCGTGCGGACCATGCGGAGCCTGGGCACCGAGGTGGTGGAGGTCACCGCCCGGGACGCCAACGGGGGGTACCTGCAGACCCGGCTGGACTACATCCGCGACCGCCTGGCCGCCGATTCGCGCCTGGTCTGGCTCAACCAGTACGCCAACCCGGCCAACGTCCGCACCCACCGCGACCGGACCGCCCGCGAGGTCCACTGCGGACTGGGGAGCGTCGACGCGCTGTTCGTGGGGGCGGGCACCACCGGGACCCTGATGGGCTGCGTCGAGTACTTCTCCCGGCACAGCCCCCTCACCAGGGTGATCGCCGTGGACTCGATCGGCTCGGTCACCTTCGGCTCCCCCGCCGCGCCGCGGTACGTGCCGGGCCTCGGCACCAGCCGACGGCCCGAGATCTACGTCGAGAGCGACCGGTTCGAGCGGGTCCTGATCCCCGAGGAGGACACCGTGGCGATGTGCCGGGCGGTGGCCTCGCAGTACGGCCTGCTGACCGGCGGCTCCACCGGCACCGTGCTCGCCGCGGTGCGCCGGCTCGCCCCCACCCTGCCGGCCGGCTCCCGGATCGCCGCGATCTCGCCCGACCTGGGCGACAAGTACCTCGACACGGTCTACGACGACTCCTGGGTCCTGGAGCACTACGCCGACAGCACCCTCACCAGCGACGGCGAACTCGCCGGCCTCGCCCACAGCACCGCCGGCTGAAACCGCCGACCGGGCCCGAACAGATCCAGGAGAGAACAGATCCATGACGAGTTTCAGCGTCGTCCCCGGCGCGGCCGTCTCCCAGATCCTCGGCGAATCGCCGAAGGACATCCTGCGCATCGTCAGCGAGACCTACCTCGCGCACGAGCACGGCCAGTCGGTGAATCCCGACAGCTACTTCCTGCGGTTCCCCGAGAAGCCCAGTGCCCGGGTCATCGCGCTGCCCGCGTACCTCGGCGGAGCGGTGGACACCATCGGCATCAAGTGGATCGCCAGCTTCCCGGACAACGTCCGTCAGGGGCTGCCGCGCGCCTCTGCCACCCTCCTGCTCAACGAGTACGCCACCGGGTACCCGATCGCCTGCCTGGAGGCCGCCGGCATCAGCGCCGCCCGGACCGGCGCCTCCGCCGCCGTCGCGGCCGCGGCACTGGTCGGCGACGCCCGGCCGAAGGTCGCGGTGATCGGCGCCGGTGTCATCGCCCGCACCATTCTGAGCTACCTGCACGCCAACGACCTCGCGATCGCCGACGTCCTGGTGCACGACCTGGACGCCACCAGCGCCGGCCACCTGGCCGGCCACGCCGAGGGGCTGGGCCTGTCCGCCCGCACCGGCACCCTCGAGAACGCGCTCGCCGCGGACCTGGTGGTGTTCGCCACCACGGCCGCCACGCCCTACGTGCCGGCCGGTACCCCGCTACGCCCCGGCCAGGTGCTGCTGAACGTCTCGCTGCGCGACCTGGCGCCCGAGCTGCTCCTTGGCGCCAACAACATCGTGGACGACGTCGAGCACTGCCTGAAGGCGCAGACCTCGCCGCACCTGGCCGAACAGCTCACCGGCAACCGGGACTTCATCACCGGCACGCTCGGTGGGCTGCTGCTCGGCCGGTTCACGCCCGACCCCGCCAAACCCACCGTGTTCTCGCCGTTCGGCCTCGGCATCCTCGACCTCGCGGTCGGCCACCACGTGCTGCGGCAGGCCCGGGCGCAGGGCAGCGCCGTGGAGATCCCCGACTTCATCGGAGAGACCACCCGCTGGTGACACCATGACGGAGCGGGGGGCCCCCCCGGCGGGGGGGGCCCCCCCCGCCGCGCTCGTAGTGGAGCAGGG